>DASPLZ010000317.1:0-2272 GCA_035627295.1 Phenylobacterium sp.
GCCAGGTCCTGCCGCTGGACGACCGCTGCGCGCCGCGCTTCGCCGAGAACGCCGCCAGGGCCCAGGGCCACCGCAAGCGCTTCGTCTTCCACGCCGGCATGGGCCACCTGCCCACCGACGTCGCCCCGGACGTGCGCAGCCGCTCCTACCGCATCGAGGCCGACGCCATCATCCCGCCCGGCGGCGCAGAAGGCGTGCTGATCGCCCACGGCGACATGACCTGCGGCTACAGCCTCTACATCCAGGGCGGCCGGCTCAAGCACACCATCAACGTCGGCGGCCGGAAGGTGACCGTCGCCTCCGACCGCCCCGTCGAGCCCGGCCATCGCACGCTCGGCGTGAGGTGCCTGCGAAAGGACGGCCGCCGCTTCGTCCTCACCATCGACGGCGCTCCGGCCGGCGAGGTGGAGAGCGAGATCGGCTTTGCGACCCTGATCTCCTGGTCCGGCCTCGACATCGGCCACGACCGCGCAAGCCCCGTCGCCGACTACCCCGCCCCGTTCCAGTTCACCGGGACCCTGCGCAAGGTCGTCGTCACCATGGACGAGGACCAGGACCTCGACCACGAGGCGGTCGGGAACGTGGAGATGGCGCGGCAATAGCTCTCCCTCCCCCTCGTGGGGAGGGAGGACATCCGCATCGACCTCGGCTATCAGCGCCCCATGCGCATCTTCATCGACGCCGACGCCTGCCCGGTGAAGGAGGAGGTCTACAAGGTCGCCCGCCGCTACGCCGTGCCGGTGAGCGTGGTGGCCAACGCCTGGATCAACACGCCCCGCGAACCGCTGATCGAGAGCGTGGTGGTCGACGCCGGCCCCGACGTCGCCGACGACTGGATCGCCGAACGCGCCACGCCGCAGGACGTCGTGATCACCCAGGACATCCCCCTCGCAGATCGCTGCCTGAAGGCCGGCGCGATCGTGCTCAATTCCAAGGGCGTCGCCTTCACCGAGGGCTCGATCGGCATGGCGCTGGCCGGCCGGGCCATCGGCGAACACCTGCGCTCGATGGGCGAGATCACCCGCGGCCCCGCCCCCTTCTCGCTCCGCGACCGCTCGCAGTTCCTGCAGGCGCTGGACCAGGCGGTGAACCGGATCAGGCGGCGGCGCATTGGCTAAGGTCCGCGCGGCGCTGGCGCGCTAGGAAACCCACATGTCCTCCGGCCTCTTCGCCCTGCTCGACGATGTCGCCGCCATCGCCAAGCTCGCCGCCGCCTCGGTGGACGACGTGGCCGGCGCGGCCGGCAAGGCCGGCTCCAAGGCGGTCGGCGTGGTGGTCGACGACGCGGCGGTGACCCCCGGCTACGCCATGGGCTTCACGCCCGACCGCGAGCTGCCGATCGTCTGGAAGATCGCGCTGGGCTCCCTGCGCAACAAGTTCCTGCTCCTGCTGCCCGGCGCCCTCCTGCTCAGCGCCTTCGCGCCCTGGGCGGTGACGCCGATCCTGATGGTCGGCGGGACCTATCTGGCCTTCGAGGCGACCGAGAAGATCCTCGAAGCCTTCGGCCCGCACGACGACACGGTCGAGCCGGAGGACCTGGCCCTCAGCTCCGCCGAGCTGGAGGCGCAGAAGGTCGGCGGCGCGGTCCGCACCGACCTGATCCTCTCGGCCGAGATCATGGCCATCGCCCTCGGCGAGGTGGCCGACCGGCCCTTGGCCGTCCAGGCCGGCGCCCTGGCGGTGATCGGCCTACTGCTCACGCTCGGGGTCTATGGGGTGGTCGGGCTGCTGGTGAAGATGGACGACATCGGGCTGCATCTCAGCCAGCGTCGACGCCCCGCCACCCAGGCCGCCGGCCGCGCCATGGTCCGCGCCATGCCCGCGGTGCTGCAGGGCCTGACCCATGTGGGGACGGCGGCGATGCTGTGGGTCGGCGGCGGCATCCTGGTGCACGGCCTGGCGCGGCTGGGCGTGGACCAGGTGGAGCACCTGATCGACCGCCTGGCCCACCCCCTGGGGCAGATCCCCCTCCTCGGCCCCGCCGCGGCCTGGGTCGCGTTCGCCGTCGCCTCCGCGGTGATGGCGCTGGCGGTCGGCGGCGTGGTGGCGGGGATCGTCCACCTGATCCCCAAGCGGCGCTAGAGCGCGTTAGCCGGCGGAACCGGATTCCCCTTCCGCCTGACGCGCTCTAGAGGCCCTCGGCGACGAACCGCCGGCGCGGCGCGGCCTCCAGCCGCCCGGTCCCCGCCAGGCGGACGATGCGCAGAAAGTGCGGGCATTCCATCATGCTGGGCGCCTGGCAGGCGGCGGCGTGGCGCAGTCCCTCGCGCAT
>DASPLZ010000318.1:0-10752 GCA_035627295.1 Phenylobacterium sp.
CGCAGCGGCTCGCCGGGCGCCCGGCGGGTCAGCGCCCTGCGCAGGGCCTCGCGCTCCTGGGCGTCGCCGCGGCCGGCGAACTCGTGCAGGTGACCGCCGTGCTGCGGGATGCGCCGCCAGATGAGGTCCAAGCCCTTCGGCAGGGCCAGGGGCTCGCGGCCGAGGTGGAAGCCGCGCCAGGTCTCGCGATAAGCCCGCAGGCGCGCGGGCGTATGCTTGAACTCCGGCTGGCCGGAGCGGGCGTCGACCCTGGCGGCGACCAGCGGATTGGCCCGGCCGGAGGGGGCGAAGGCCTCGGTCCAGTGCATGGGCATGAAGATCGCGCCCCGCCGCTGGCGGTCGGTGAGGCGGGCGAGCGCCACAGCCTCGCCTTTTGCGGTCTGTACGCGGGTAAGCGCGCCCTCAGTGACGCCGATGACCTCAGCGTCGGCGGGATGCACCTCGACATAGGGCTCCGGCGCGTGGCGGCAGAGGTCGGGGGCCAGGCCCGTGCGGGTCAGGGTGTGCCAGTGGTCGCGCACCCGGCCGGTGTTGAGCGCCAGGGGCCAGACCACGTCGGTGGGCTGGGCCGGCCCTTTCGGGCGGACCGGGACCATGCGGGCGCGGCCGTCCGGGGTCTGGAAGCGACCGTCCTCGAAGAGGCGCTTCGTGCCGCCCACGGCGCCGACCGGCCATTGCACCGGCTCCAGGCCGTCGTAGTCGCCGAGGCTGAGGCCCACGAGGCCGGAGAGGTTGAGCAGCCGGCCCTCGTTCTCATAGGCGGTCATCCGCGCCCACTCGCGGAACACCTCGGCCGGCGAGCGCCAGGAGAAGGCGTCGCGAAAGCCCATCGCCTGGCCGACGCCGGCGACGATGCGCCAGTCGGCGCGCGCCTCGCCGGGCGGCGCCATCAGCGCGCGCTGGCGCGAGATGCGGCGCTCGGAGTTGGTGACCGTCCCGTCCTTCTCGCCCCAGGCCAGGGCGGGCAGCTTCACATGGGCGAAGCGGGCGGTGTCGGTCTCGGCCATGCAGTCGGAGACCACCACGAAGGGGCAAGCCGCCAGGGCCGCGCGCACCTTGCCGGCGTCCGGCATGCTGACCGCCGGGTTGGTGGCCATGACCCAGAGCGCCTTGATCTGGCCGGAGGCGACCTTCTCGAAAAGCTCGACGGCCTTCAGGCCCGGCCGCTCGGCGATGCGCGGCGAACCCCAGAAGCGCTGCACGCGGGCGCGGCTCTCGGGGTCGAAGTCCATGTGCGCGGCCAGAGTGGTGGCCATGCCGCCGGTCTCGCGCCCGCCCATGGCGTTGGGCTGGCCGGTGATCGAGAAGGGACAGGCGCCGGGCTTGCCGATGCGGCCGGTGGCCAGGTGCGCGTTGAGGATCGCCGAGCCCTTGGCGACCCCCTGGGCCGACTGGTTGGAGCCCATGGAGAAGAGGCTCACCGCGCGCGGCGTCGCAGCGAAGAGGTCGTAGAAGGCAGTCAGGTCTTCCAGAGAAAGCCCGCAGTCCGCGGCGACGGCGGCGGGCGACTGGTCGTCGGCGGCGAGCGCGGCCTCCACCTCGGCGAAGCCCGCGACGTGGGCGGCGATGTAGGCGCGGTCGACAGCGCCGCGGCGGACGAGGTCGGCGAGCAGGCCGTTCCAGAGGCGCACGTCGGTCTGGGGCGCGAGGGGCAGGTGCAGGTCCGCGCCCTCGGCGGTGTCGGTGCGGCGCGGGTCGATGACCACGTGGCGCTGACCGCGGGCCTTGGCGGCCTCCATGCGGCGGAACAGCACCGGATGGGTCCAGGCGGCGTTGTGGCCGGCGAAGACGACGAGGTCGGCGAGCTCCAGGTCCTCGTAGCAGCCGGGCACCAGGTCGGCGCCGAAGGCCAGCTTGTGGGCCACCACCGCCGAGGCCATGCAGAGGCGCGAGTTGGTGTCGATGTTCCCCGAGCCGATGAAGCCCTTCATCAGCTTGTTGGCGGCGTAGTAGTCCTCGGTCAACAGCTGGCCGGAGACGTAGAAGGCCACCGAGTCCGGGCCGTGGCGGGCGATCGCTTCAGAGAACCGGCGGGCGACCAGCGCCGTGGCTTCGTCCCAGGTGGCCCGGCGGTCGCGGATCACCGGATGCAGCAGCCGGCCGTCCAGCCCGACGGTGGCGGCGAGGGCGCTCCCCTTCGAGCAGAGGCGGCCGAGGTTGGCGGGGTGAGCCTGGTCTCCGGCCAGCTCCAGCGCGCGGCCGTCCGCGCGGGCGGCGACGCCGCAGCCGACGCCGCAGTAGGGGCAGGTCGAGCGCACCGTGCCCTCGGCCATCGTCAGGTCCGCGCCAGGAGGATGCGGCCGTCCTCCACCTTCAGCGGCACCGGCGGGGCGCAGCCCTTGCCGGCGTCCGCGCCGGTGGGCTCGCCGGTGGAAAGGTCGATGACCATGCCGTGCAGCGGGCAGGTGACGTGGCGGCCGTGGACGATGCCCTGGCTCAGCGGGCCGGCCTTGTGCGGGCAGCGGTCCTTCAGCGCGAAGACCGCCCCGTCGCCGGTGCGGAAGATCGCCACGTCGCCGTGCGGCGTCGGCACCCGGCGGGCGCCCCGGCGGGGGATGTCAGTCACCGCGCCGACGTCGGTCCAGGCCTCGGCGATGGGGAGAACAAGGGTCATGCGGGCGCGAACTCCATGCGGCGGCTGAGCGGGTTGAACTCGCCGGACTCGCGCCCCGCCACCCGCTGCGCCCAGGGGTCGATGCGGGCGAAGCGCTGCGAGTAGGCGAAGCGGTCGTAGAGGGCGCGGCGGCGCTCCGGGTCCTCGACCTCGGCCTTGATGCTCTCCAGGCCCACCCGGGCCATCCACTTGTAGATGCGCTCCAGGTAGAAGCCCTGCTCGCGGTAGAGCTGGGTCGCGGCGCAGATCACCCAGACCGCCTCCTGCTCGGTGGCGACCTTGGTCAGCACCTCGGTGCCCTGGATGTGCAGGCCGGCCGCGCCGCCGATGTGGATCTCGTAGCCGCTGTCGACGCAGATGACGCCGATGTCCTTGCAGGTCGCCTCGGCGCAGTTGCGCGGGCAGCCGGAGACGCCGAGCTTCACCTTGGCCGGGGTCCAGGAGCCCCACATGAACTTCTCGAGCCTGACGCCCAGGCCCGTGGAGTCCTGGGTCCCGAAGCGGCACCACTCCGAGCCGACGCAGGTCTTCACCGTCCTCAGCCCCTTGGCGTAGGCGTGGCCGGAGACCATGCCGGCGCGGTTGAGGTCCGCCCACACCTTCGGCAGGTCGTCCTTCTTCACGCCGAGGAGGTCGATGCGCTGGCCGCCCGTGACCTTCACGGTGGGGATCTCGAACTTCTCCACCACATCGGCGATGGCGCGCAGCTCGGCGGCGCTGGTCAGCCCGCCCCACATGCGCGGCACCACCGAGTAGGTGCCGTCCTTCTGGATGTTGGCATGGACCCGCTCGTTGACGAACCGTGACTGGGAATCGTCGCGGTACTCCCCCGGCCAGGCGCAGAGCAGGTAGTAGTTGAGCGCCGGCCGGCACGAGGCGCAGCCGTCGGGGGTGGTCCACTCCAGGGCCTGCATCACCGCCGGCATGGACTTCAGCCCCTCGGCGAGGATGCGCTTTCGGGTGACCTCGTGGCCGTGTTGCGTGCAGCCGCAGACGGGCTTGGGGCCGGTGTGGGCCTTGAAGGCCTCGCCTAGGGTGAGGGCCAGCAGCCTCTCGACCAGCGGCGTGCAGGTCCCGCAGGACGCCGAAGCCTTGGTCACCGCCCTCACCTGCTCCAGCGAGGTAAGCCCCTGCCCCGTGATCGCCCCAGTGATCTCGCCCTTGCAGACGCCGTTGCAGCCGCAGACTTCCGCGTCGTCCGCGAGGGCCGCAACGGCCGCGCTAGGGTCCAGCCCCCGAAGGCCCTCCGTCGCCGCCTGGCCGAAAATCAGGGTCTCGCGGATGTCGGCGACCTCGGCGCCCTGGCGCATCAGGTCGAAGTACCAGGCGCCGTCGGCCGCATCGCCGAACAGCACCGCCCCGGCCACGCGGCCGTGTTCCAGCACCACGCGCTTGTAGACCCCGCGCCCGGCGTCGCGGAACACGATGTCCTCGCACCCCTCGCCGCCGGCGAACTTGCCGGCCGAGAACACATCGACCCCGGAGACCTTCAGCCGCGTGGAGAGCACCGAGCCCTCGTAGGCGCCGGCCGCGCCGGTGAGCCCGTCCGCCGCCGCCTTGCACATCTCCCAGATCGGCGCGACCAGGCCGTAGCACTGGCCGCGGTGCTCGACGCACTCGCCCACGGCGACGATGCGCGGGTCGGAACAGCGCATCTGGTCGTCGACGACCACGCCGCGGTTCACTTTCAGCCCCGCCGCCTTGGCCAGCGCCGTGTTCGGCCGGATGCCCACCGCCATCACCAGGAGGTCGCAGGGCAGCGTGCGGCCGTCCTTGAGCTTCAGACCGGCGACGCGGCCGTCCCGGCCGACGATCTCCTCGGAGACGGCGTCGAGTTCGGTCTCCACGCCCTTGTCGGCGAGTGCGGCGGCCAGCAGGAAGCCGGCCGAGGCGTCCAGCTGGCGCTCCATCAGGATGTCGACCAGGTGCACGACGGTGGCCGCCATGCCTCGCCTGGCGAGGCCATAGGCCGCCTCGATGCCCAGGAGACCGCCGCCGATCACCACCGCCCGCGCGCCCGGCCTGGCGGCGGCGACCATGGCCTCCACGTCGTCGAGGTCGCGGAAGGTGACGACACCCGCGAGGTCCGCACCCGGCAGCGGCAGGCGGATGGGATCCGAGCCGGTGGCCAGGATCAGCCGGTCGAACGGGGCCTCGATCCCGCCCTCGGCCAGCACCACGCCGCGCTCGCGGTCGATGCCGGTGACGGCGCGGCCGGCGTGCAGGGTGATGCCGTTCTGCGCATACCAGGCCTCGTCGTTGATCACGATGTCGGCGAAGGTCTTCTCCCCGGCCAGCACCGGCGAGAGCATGATGCGGTCGTAGTTCACCCGGGGCTCGGCGCCGAAGATGGCGATCTCGTAGCGGTCGGGATCGCGCTTCAGCACCTCCTGCACCGCCCGGCAGCCGGCCATGCCGTTGCCGATGACGACCAGACGTTCCTTGCTCATCATGCTTGCTCCTAAAGCCGCAGGGGCGCGCCGGCGGCGGCGGTCCAGGTGCGCCGCCAGCGGGCCTTGACGCCGGTGAGGCCGGCGAGGGCGATCAGCGCCAGGCCCGCGAAGGCCAGGAGCCCCGACTGGTAGGAGCCGGTCATCTGCTTGGCCCAGCCGAGGCTGGCGGCGAGGTAGAAGCCGCCGATCCCGCCGGTCATGCCGACGAGGCCGGTGACCACGCCGATCTCCTTGCCGAACCGCTGGGGCGCGAGCTGGAACACCGCACCGTTGCCGCAGCCCAGCGCCATCATCGCGAAGAGGAAGACCGCCAGGGCCATCCAGGCGCTCGGCGCATGGAAGCTGGCCAGCGCCAGGCCGAGGGCGGCCAGGACATAGACCACCGTCAGCGTCCGCACCCCGCCATGGCGGTCGGCCAGGGCGCCGCCGACCGGCCGGATGAAGGAGCCGGCGAAGACGCAGGCGGCGGTGAAGAAGCCGGCGGTGACCGGCGAGAGGCCGTACTCGGAATTGAAGTAGATGGTCAGCGAGGAAGAGAGCCCGACGAACCCGCCGAAGGTGACGCTGTAGAGCAGCATCAGCCACCAGGCGTCGGGGGTCTTCAGCACGTCGAGGTATTCGGCCAGCCGCTTGGGCGCAGGCGGGTTCGGCGCGTCCTTGGCGAAGACCAGGAAGACGACGAAGGCGACCAGCAGCGGCAGGGCGGCCAGGCCGATCACATTGCCCCAGCCGAACGCCTGCGCGAGGCCCGGGGCGAAGAGCGCCGCCAGCGCCGTGCCGGAGTTGCCCGCTCCGGCGATGCCCAGCGCCAGGCCCTGGTGTTCCGGCGGGTACCACCGCGAGGCCAGCGGCAGGGCGATGGCGAAGGAGGCGCCGGCGACGCCCAGCACCACGCCGAGCGCCAGGACCTGGTGGTAGTTGTCGACGCCGATCGCCCAGGCCAGCGCCAGGCCGGCGAGCACGATCAGCTGGGCGATGATGCCGGTCTTCTTCGGCCCGATGTGGTCGACCAGCACGCCCGCCACGACCCGCAGCAAGGCGCCCGAAAGCACCGGGATGGCCACCATCAGGCCCTTCTGGGCGGGGTCGAGGCCGAAGTCCTTGGCGATGGCCACGCCCAGAGGACCGAGGATCACCCAGACCATGAAGGAGAGGTCGAAATAGAGGAAGGCCGAGGCGAGGGTGGGCGTGTGCCCGGCCTTCAGGAAAGAGCGGCTCAACATGGATCGGGCCCCGATGCGAAATGCGGTGGAGCGGCGGCGTCGCCGTGGGTGGGCCGGCTCGCCCTCGAGCCGTTCCGAAGGGCCGCGAACGCCGTTGTCCTTGGGCCTGTGGCGATAGGATCACCCCGCCGGACGGCCGTCACGCCTCTGCGCCCCCGGCCTCCGAGGATTTATGTTGCAGCGCAAAAAGTCGGCGCCCGGCGCTCCAGCCTGATCAAGTTTCAGGCGACGGCTGCGTCGTAGAGGCTGGGGTCCAGCACCCGTTCGGCCAGGGCGAACGCATCGCCAGGCGGAGCGACCTGACGCCAGCGGACCATCTGGTCCAGCACCCAAAGCGCTTGCATCGGATCCGGCCGCGCCCCGCTCCGGTGGAAGACAAGGCCGGCCAACCCTTCGGCGACGACCTCGGCGGCGACGCCGACATAGTTCCGGCGGGCCAGGAGTTCGGCCAAGGCAGGCCGGTTCTCGCCCGCCTCGGCCCAGGCGAGCGCCCGGTCCAGGGCCCGCAGCAAGGGCGGCAGGACTTCGGCCCGGCCCTCGGCGAAGGCGCGCGTGACGGCGAACACCTTGTCCGGCGCGCCGGGGGCGATGTCGGCGGCGCGGGCGGCGATCTCGCCGGCGCCGGCGGCCACGGCCGCCGCGCTCCAGGGTTGGCCCGCGCAGAAGCCCTCCACCACTCCGGCCGCCAGCAGTTCGGCCATCCGTGGCGGCGGGGCGACGGTGATCCGCACGTCCCTGTCGGGATCGAGGCCGGCCTGCGCCATCCAGAGGCGAAGCAGGTAGTTGTGCGTCGAGAAGGGGAAGACCACGCCGAAGGTGAGCCGGCTGGCCTCGGCCTCCCGTCGCCGTGCCACCAGGCCGGCGAGGCGGTCGGCCCCCAGATCGCCGCCAAGCCCCAGGCGGCGGGCCACGGTGATGGTCGCGCCGCCCGCGCCCAGCATGATGGGGGCGACCATCTCGATCGGCTCGCCGGCGGCGCCGAGGGTCATGGCCAGGGGCATGGGCGCCAGCATATGGGCGCCGTCCAGGGCGCCGACCGCCACCTTGTCGCGGATCGTGGCCCAGGAAGCCTCGCGCACGAGCTCGACCTCCAGCCCTTCGGCGGCGAAGAACCCCTGGGCCTCGGCGACCACCAGGCCGGCGGCGTCGAGGAGCGGCACGAAGCCTAGTTTCAGGACCTGGCGGCTCACGGCTTATCCCCCTTCAGCACCCCGGCGAAGGCCAGAAGGTCGGCGGCGATGGCGGCGATGGGCCGGCCGGAGTCCATGCAGAGCTTGCGCAGCAGGCGGTAGGCGGCGTCCTCGTCCAGGCCGCGCTCCTTCATCAGCAGGGCCTTGGCCTTCTCGATGGTCGGACGCGAGGCGAGGTCCGCCTTGGCCTTCTCCAGGTCCCGCCGCAGCTGGTGCATCAGCGAGAAGCGGCTCATCGCCACCTCCAGCACCGCCCGCACGCGGCCCGGCGCCAGGCCGTCGACCACATAGGCCGCGACCCCGGCCCGCACCGCCGCCTCGGCCAGCTTCGGCTCCGAGCGGTCGACGAACATCACCACCGGCCGCGGATTGGCGACGCCGGCCTCGCGCAGGCTGTCGATCGTGTCGCGGTCCGGGCTTTCGGTCGCCACCACCACCACGTCGGGCGCGAAGGCGGCGGCCTCGGCCTCGTCGTAGGCCGCGGCATGGCGCACCTCCAACGGATCGACGCCGGCCAGGCCCTCGGCGACCAGGGCCGCCCGGGCGGAATCGGGGTCAATCACCAGCACGCGCATCGACGGAGTGGTGGCTATGAGGACCGCCGATCCTGAAGCGCCGAAGACGCCGTCCCCTTCGTCCGCGCCAGAACGCCCAATCCTTGGTCAGACGGCGCCGCCCGCGCGGGCGCCTTCGCGACGCACGAGTTCGGCCAGCAGGGCGGCGCGCTCGGCCGGCGTGTTCGCGCCCCGCACCCTGGCCAATGACGCCGGCGGACAGGTCGGGCGCGCCAGCCCGGCGCGCTCGGCGAGCCGGGCCATCGGCCAGCCGGGCTCGGCGTCGGACGGCAAGGCGGCGAGCGGCATCACCATCGGCAGGGGCTGGCCGTCGAAGGCGCCGCCCTGCGGCGAGGCCAGCAAGGGAGCCAGATCGTCGAGCGTCAGGGTCGGCGCATCCACCGCCAGGATGAGGGCGCTCTCGCAGCCGGCCTCGCGCAGGCGGCGGGCGGCGAGGATGACGCCTCCGACCGGACCCGCGCGGTCATCCACGATGGAGGGTCGCCCCGGGACCTCGCGCCCCACGGCGAAGGCGGCTCGAGCGCCGGCCTGCGCGGCGAGGCCGAAGGCGCGATCGATCGCCGACAGGCCGTTCCAGTCCATGCCGGCCTTGTCCTCGCCCATCCGACTTGAACGCCCGCCGAGCAGGATGGCGGCGCCCAGCCTCATGGCGGCGAGCTCCTGGCTAGGATCATGCGATCTTCCCCGCTGGACCTTGGCCAGCGTGATGGCCGCGCCCCGGTCCCAAAGCAAGAACGCCCCGCCTCCTGGGAGGCGGGGCGCCCTCGATTGGCTAGCTGTTCAGCCTAGTAGCCGTTCAGCACCAGGTCGGCGATCAGGCCGGTGGCGACGGCCATCAGCACGAAATTGCCGTTCGCATAGACCCAGCGGTGGCCGGGCGGCGGCGGGCGCAGGCCGTAGTAGTAGGGGTCCTGCACATAGTAGCTGCGGTAGTAGACCGGCACGTAGCCGCCGCGACGCCAGTTGTAGCGGGCGTAGCGCGGATCCACCCGGCGATAGCCGTAGCCCGGCGCGTACCAGTAGCCCCGGCGGGCCCCGGTGTAGCCGCGCCATTCGGCCCGGTTGCGCCAGGTTTCGGCCCGGGCGCGGTTGTAGCGCACCTCGGCGCGGCTCTCGCGGTAGTCGCGGCGTTCGCGGCTGATCTCGCGCTGTTCGCGCGGGGTCACCACGCCGTCGCGGCGGGCGTCACGGCGGGCGTCGCGAACGTCGTCGCGGTCCCGGCGCATCTCGCGGCGGTCGTCCCGTCGCTCGTCGCGCTCCCAAGGCTGGGCGGCGGCGGAGACCGCCGAGCCGGCCAGCATGGCCGCCGCAGCGGCCATCAGAATGGTCTTCCTCATCGAGCTCCTCCTGAGCTTCCTAACCCCTGACTGCCGCGCAGCTTCGACCTTGCGGCGTGAACCCGTGCTGAACGCATCTGTCAGGCTTTGGGATGCGCCGTCGCCCTAAGAAGGGCGCGGCGCGGGGCGCGAGACCACATAGGCGGCGATCAGCCCAAGGACCCCGGCGACCAGCAGGGCGAGCCAGAGCTTGGGGTGGGCGGCGAACCAGAAGACCGCGAAGCCGCCGGCGATGCCGAGGCAGGCCGCCACCTTGGCCTTGCGCGGGACCGCTCCCTCCTCCCGCCAGGCCCGCAGCGGCGGGCCGAAGCGCGGATGATCCATCAGCCAGGCCTCCAGCCTCGGCGAGGACCGCGCGAAACAGGCGGCGGCCAGGATCAGGAAGATGGTTGTCGGCATCAGCGGCAGGAAGACCCCGACGATCGCCAGGCCCACCAGGGCGACGCCCGCGGCGCGCAACAGCCAGCGCGTCACGCCTCGCCCGCCGAAGATGCCTGCCGCCTCGTCACGGCGCGATGATCACTTCGGTTTCTTCACTGGCGCAAGGGCGCTCTGGCCCGCAAAGTCGCGCCATCCGCAAGGGAGTCGCCGCCGCCGATGTCGCCGAACCTCATGGTCGCCGTGCCGACCCACAGCGGCCAGATGGAATCGGTCACCACCGAGAGCCTGCTGCAGCTGCAGAAGGCGCTGATCGAGCGCGGCGGCCAGATGACCCTGAAGGTCCACTCCGGCTCAGTGATCTCCACCCTGCGCAACGTCATCGCCGCCGACTTTCTGGGCAGCGAGGCCGACACCCTCTTGATGCTCGACGCCGACCAGGGGATCTCCGGCGCCGGCCTGATGCGGCTGATCGACTTCGGCGAGCCGATCGTCGGCGTGATCGCGCCCAAGCGGGTCTACAACTGGAGCCATGTCGACCCGCGCGAAACGGCCGAGGACATGGGCCGCATCCGCTACCAGGCCATGGCCTGGGCCGGGCGGCTGGACAGCGCCGAGGACGGCCAGACCGAGGTGCGCGACGGCTTCGCCCGCGCCATCCACGTCGGCTCAGGGATCATGGTCGTGCAGCGCCCAGCGTTCGAGACGATGATGGCCGCGCACCCGGAACTGGAGGGCGTCGGCTTCAACACGGCTGAGTTCCCGCCCGGCCGCTTCACCCACAACTGGGGCTTCTTCAATCCCCTGACCCTGCCCGAGGAAGGAGGGGCGATGACCGAGGATTTCTCGTTCTGCCACCGCTGGCGGGCGCTGGGCGGGGAGCTCTGGGCCGACATCGTCACGCCGACGGTGCACGTCGGCCGCCACGTCTTCGGCGGGAGCTACCTGGAGTTCATCCGAGCGTCACAGCCGAAAGGGTAGT
>DASPLZ010000319.1:0-2220 GCA_035627295.1 Phenylobacterium sp.
CGCCGAGGCGCCGCCGGTGATGATCTCGACGTTCTCGATCAGCGAGGTCGAGATCGAATTGAGGTCGATGGCGCCGAGCGCGTCGGAGGGCTGCATCCGCCGCCCGTCGAGCAGGATCAGCGTCCGCTGGATGCCGAGGCCGCGCAGGTTGGCGTTGTTGCGGCCCTGGCGCGCCGGGCTGCTGGAGGCGTTGGCGTTGGTCGCCGAGAACTGCGGCATCTGGTTGAAGGTGGCTTCCAGGGTCTGCGGCCCAGCCAGCTCCACCGCCTCGGCCGAGACGCTGACGATCGGGCTCTCGGCCGTGTAGTCGGGCCGCGCGATGCGCGAGCCGGTGACCACCACCTCGGCCACCTCCCCTTCCGCCGGCGGCTCCTGGGCCGCCGCCGGTTGCGCCAATCCAAGCATCAAGGCGATCGCCGATGCGCCGCACCAAAGGGTCCGCACGTCCTGTCCTCCCCGAATATCGTTCTATTATTCAGAACTATGTCCGGAAATAATGCACGATGTCGCCGACCATGCAAGCTGGGACCGCGAGCAGTGGTGTTTCAGGCGGTGTAGAGGCCGCCGAACTGGGCGCGCAGCAGGTTCTTCTGCACCTTGCCCATGGCGTTGCGGGGCAGGTCCGCGACGAAGAGCACCCGCTTGGGCGTCTTGTAGGACGCCAGCGAATCGCGCGCCGCGGCGAGGATCGCCGCCTCGTCGCCCTCGCCCAGGACGATCGCCGTCACCGCCTCGCCGAAGTCCGGGTGCGGCAGGCCGACCACGGCGCTCTCGACCACCCCGGGCAGCTCGTCGAGGATCAGCTCGATCTCCTTGGGGTAGACGTTGAAGCCGCCGGTGATGATCAGGTCCTTCTCGCGGCCGGAAATCCAGAGGCGCCCGTCGCCGTCCAGCCGCCCGACATCGCCGGTGACGAACCAGCCGTCGGCGGTGAAGGCCTCGGCGGTCTTGTCCGGCTGCTCCCAGTAGCCGGAGAGGATGCTCTCGCCGCGGATCTCGATGCCGCCGACCTCGGCGCCGCCGGCGATCCGCACCTCCATGCCCTCCAGCGGAAAGCCGACGCTGCCGCCCAGCCGCTGGCCTTCAAGCGGATTGGTGGTGATCACCAGCGCCTCGCTCATGCCGTAGCGCTCCAGGATGCGCCGGCCCATGCGGGCCTCGAAAGCGTCGAAGGTCGAGGGCAGCAGCGGCGCCGAGCCGGAGACGAAGAGGCGCACCCCGGCGGCCGCCTCGCGGGTGAAGCCGGGATGGGCCAGGAGGCGGGTGTAGAAGGTCGGCACGCCCATCAGCACCGTAGCGTCCGAAAGCCCGGCTAGCACCTCGGCTTCGGTGAATTTCGGCAGCCAGATCATCGGCGAGGAGCTGAGCAGCGCGCAGTGCAGGGCGATGTAGAGCCCATGCACATGGAACACCGGCAGGGCGTGCAGCAGCACGTCGTCGCCCGTAAAGCCCCAGGCCCGGCGCACCGCCTCCCCGTTGGCGGCCAGCCCCCCGTGGGTCAGCATCGCGCCCTTCGAGCGGCCGGTGGTGCCGGAGGTGTAGACGATCGAGGCCGTATCGCCCGGCGCGCGCGGCGCGACGCCGTCTTCGCCGAAGCCGGCGGCCAGCGCGCCGGCGACGAAGTCCGGCGGATCGCGGACCACCACCTTCGGGCGGCAGTCGCCGAGGAAGTAGTCGAGCTCGGCCGGAGTGTAGCCGGGGTTCAGCGGCACGAAGACCCCGCCGGCCTGCAGGGTCGCCAGATAGACCGCGACCACCTCCCAGCTCTTCTCGCTGATCAGCGCCACCCGGTCGCCGGGGATCAGGCCCCCGGCGCGCAGCCGCGCCGCGGCGGCCCCCGTCGCCTTCGCCAGCTCGCCATAGGTGACGGCGCGCCCGCCAGGCAGGCGGAAACAGTCGCGCTCCGCCACGAAGCCCGCGCTCAGGACCTCGTAGAAATTACCGGCCATGGGACACCCGTCTGCTAGTCGCCGTCTTCCTGCTGAAGACGCAGGTTGAACTCCGCCTGCCCGGTTTCCGCCAGGGCGGCTTCGGCGGCCGCCCGCTGGTCGAGTTCCGCCTTCAGGAACCGGCCCGCCCGCCAGAAGAAGTAGGCCGGCACGACATAGAGGAAAGCCGAGCCCATCAGAACCACCCGGACGCTCTCGTTGTCGCCGAAGTAGGGCTTCAAAAGGTCCGAGGCGAAACCGAAGCTCAGGGCCCCGAAGCCGGTGCCGACCA
>DASPLZ010000320.1:0-2385 GCA_035627295.1 Phenylobacterium sp.
CCCTGCCGCGTGATGTCGCCGATCCGGAGGTGTTCGGCGAGGCCGCCGCCCTGATCGCCCAGGAGCACTTCGACGCCGCCGACGCCTTCCTGGCCGCCAACAAGCTGAAGTGGCCCGACATCGACCTGATCGGCATGCACGGCCAGACCGTCCTGCATGAGCGCCCCAAGGACGGCGCCCTTGGCCGCACCATCCAGCTCGGCGACGCCCACTGGCTGGCCGGCCGAACCGGCGTGCCGGTGGCCTACGACTTCCGCACCGCCGACGTGGCCGCGGGCGGGGAGGGGGCGCCGCTGGCCCCCATCTACCACCGCGCCCTGGCCGAACGCTCGGGCCTGGCCCCGCCGGTCGGCGTCCTGAACCTCGGCGGTGTCGCCAACATCACCATGTGGTTCGGCGGCGACGAGATGCTGGCCTTCGATACCGGCCCGGCCAACGGCATGGTCGACCTCTTGGTGCAGAAGCGCGGCGCCGGCCGCTACGACGCCGGCGGCCGCTACGCCAGCGTGGGGCGCGTGGACGAGGGGGCGCTGAAGGCGCTGCTGTCGCACCCCTTCTTCGAGGCGAAGCCCCCGAAGTCCCTCGACCGCTACGACTTCCCGATGGATCCGGTCGAGCCGCTGCATCTGGAGGACGCCGCCGCCACCCTGGTCGCCTTCACCGCCGAGGGCGTGAAGCGAGCCTTCGCCTACGCCCCCGAGCCGCCGCGCGAGGTGATCGCCTGCGGCGGCGGGCGGCACAATCCAGAGATCATGAAGGCCCTGCGCGCACGCCTGCCATGTCCCGTGCGCACCGCCGAGGACGTGGGCTGGCGCGGCGATTCCATCGAGGCGGAGGCCTTCGCCTATCTTGCCGCCCGCGCCTGGAACGGCCTGCCGATCTCGTTCCCGACCACCACCGCCGTCCCGCGCCCTATGACCGGCGGCAGGATCGCCAGGCCTTAAGCCGCATTGGATTTGGCGCCGGCGCATGGCAATACCGCGCTTCGCCGGCGCTCCTCGGGGCGTAGCGCAGCCTGGTAGCGCATCTGCTTTGGGAGCAGAGGGTCGCAGGTTCAAATCCTGCCGCCCCGACCACGCCGGCAAGGACTTTGCTTCAAGGACGCCCATGCTCGCCCGCATCTTCCGCCCCGCCAAGAACGCCATGCAGTCGGGCAAGGCCAAGACCAAGGCCTGGGTGCTCGAATTCGAGCCGGCCTCCGCGCGCCGTCCCGATCCCCTGATGGGCTGGACGGTGACCAGCGACACCCAGGGGCAGGTCCGCCTGCACTTCGACAGCCGCGACGAGGCGGTCGCCTACGCCCAGGCCCACGGCATCGCCTTCCAGGTGCTACCGGAACCGAGACAGCAAAAGATCATCAAGGCTTACGCCGACAACTTCGCGTTCAACCGCAAGCAGCCCTGGACGCACTAAAAGCCGCGCCAGGCGAAAGTGCTGGCGGTTTCGCCGCCCGGCGCGGCTAGACTCTGGAATCGGGCGCCCGTAGCTCAACCGGATAGAGCATCCGCCTTCTAAGCGGACGGTTGCAGGTTCGAGTCCTGCCGGGCGCGCCAGGCCCTTTCCCGATCTCTTCAGGAACGCGAGACGCGCTAGGCGCTCGCCTCGAAGGCGGCCAGCCCCACGGCCAGGTCGTCGATCAGGTCGCCGGGCGCCTCGAGCCCCACGTGCAGCCGGATCAAGGGGCCGTCGAATGGGGCCAGGTGCTCGCGCTCGCCGAGCTGCGGGTGGCAATGGATCGCCAGGCTCTCGAAGCCGCCCCAGGAGAAGCCGAGGCCGAACAGTTGCAGGGCATCCAGGAAGGCGTGGACCGCCGGCTCCGGCGCCGGCCGCAGCACCAAGGCGAAGAGGCCGCAGGCGCCGGTGAAGTCCCGCTTCCAGAGCTCATGGCCCCGTGCGCCGGGGAGGGCGGGGTGGATCACCTCCAGCACCTCGGGCCGACCCTGCAGCCAGCGGGCGACCTCCAGCCCACCCGCCTCATGGCGCGCCATCCGGGTGGGCAGGGTGCGCAGGCCGCGGAGCATCTGGTAGGCGTCCTCGCCGGTCACCGCCCAGCCCATGTGCACCTGGCCAGCGTCCAGCTGGGCGGCGAGCTTCGGATCGTTCACAGCCGCCGAGCCCATGAACACGTCCGAATGCCCGCCGACGTACTTGGTGAGCGCCTGCACGCTGACGTCCACGCCATGCGCCAGTGGCTTGAAGGTGAGCCCCGCGCCCCAGGTGTTGTCCATCAGGGTGAGGATCCCGCGATCCCGCGCCAGGCGCGCGATGCCGGGCGCGTCCTGCAGCTCGAAGGTGAGCGAGCCGGGCGACTCCATGGCGATCAGCCGGGTGGCCGGCGTGCAGAGCGCCATCACCTCCTCGGCGCTGGCCAAGGGGTCGTAATAG
>DASPLZ010000321.1:0-12564 GCA_035627295.1 Phenylobacterium sp.
TGACCTCCCTGACGCCCGGCCAGCCGATCCCCTACGGCGGCGACCGCGTGGCCGCCGTGTCGCCGGCGCTGGCGGCCGCCTTCCGGCCCGGCGACCGGCTGGTGGTGGTGCAGGAGAGCGGGGACCTGCTGCACATCCCCGCCGCCGACCACGCCCTCGCCGCCGAGGCGGTCGGCCGCGCCCACGCCGCCTTCCAGGCCCTGGCCGCGGTGAGCGACGAGGCCATCACCGCCTTCTTCGCCGCCTTCGCCGCGCGGCTCGAGGATGACGCCGTCTGGTCGGCCATCGCGGGCGCCAACGCCGAGGACGTGGCCTCGGCCCGGGCGCGGGGCCGCTCGATCACGCGCCTGACGGTCTCCGAGGCCATGCGACGCGACATGATCGCCGGCCTGCGCGGCTGGCAAGGCGCGGCAGGCGGCCGGGGCCGGGTGATCGAGCACATCGACCACGACGGCTGGTCGCTCGACCTCTTGGCCGCGCCCCTGGGCGTGGTCGGCTTCGTGTTCGAGGGCCGCCCCAACGTCTTCGCCGACGCCGCCGGCGTGCTGCGCGGCGGCAATACGGCGGTGTTCCGCATCGGCTCGGACGCGCTGGGCACCGCCCGGGCCATGCTGCGCCAGGCGCTGGAGCCCGCGCTCGCCGAGGCGGGGTTGCCCGAAGGCGCCGTCGGACTGGTCGACAGCCCCGCCCACGCCGCCGGCTGGGCGCTGTTCTCCGACCGGCGGCTGGGCCTGGCGGTGGCCAGGGGATCGGGCGCGGCGGTGGCCCAGCTGGGCGCGGTGGCCCGGCAGGCCGGCGTGCCGGTCAGCCTGCACGGCACGGGCGGCGCCTGGATCGTCGCGGCGGCCGACGCCGATCCCGAGCGGTTCGCCGAAGCGGTGTTCCACTCCCTGGACCGCAAGGTCTGCAACACGCTCAACACCTGCTGCATCGTCCGTTCGCGGGCGGACGCGCTGGTCCCGGTGTTCCTCGACGCCCTCAAGCGCGCCGGCGAGCGGCGGCGCGGCTGCAAGCTGCACGTGGCCGCCGGCGACGAGGACGCGCTGCCGGCGGCGTGGCGCGAGGCCCGCACAGAGGTGGCGCGCGCCGAGGGCGTGGCGGAAGAGCCGCTGGTGGAGGTGCTGCCCCCCGATCAGCTCGGCCGCGAGTGGGAGTGGGAGGAGACCCCCGAAGTCACCTTGAAGCTGGTGGACAGCGTCGAGGAGGCCGTCGGCCTCTTCAACGCCCAGAGCCCGCAGTTCGCCGCCAGCCTGATCTCCGGGGACCCCGAGGCCCAGCGCCGCTTCTACGAGGCGATCAACGCACCCTTCGTCGGCGACGGCTTCACCCGCTGGGTGGATGGGCAGTACGCGCTGAACAAGCCCGAACTCGGCCTTTCCAACTGGGAGCACGGCCGCCTCTTCGCGCGCGGCGGGGTGCTCTCCGGCGACGGCGTGTTCACCGTCCGCGCACGGGTGCGCCAGACGGACCTGTCGCTCGACCGCTCGGCGCCGAAGGGCGCGGCCTGAGGGATGTGGTTCGCGGGGCCTGCCCGGCGGATCAGCGCCGCCGGCCGACCGGGGGCGCTCCGGCTGGGCTTCACCCTGGCGCCGGGCATGCGGGTGGGTCTGTTCGGCGGCTCGTTCAATCCGACGCACGAAGGCCACGCCCACGTCGCCGAGACGGCGAGGAAGCGCCTGGGCCTGGACCGGGTGATCTGGCTGGTCTCGCCGCAGAATCCGCTGAAGTCGACGGCCGAGACCACCGCCGTCGCCGGGCGCATCGCCAAGGCCCGCCGCTTCGCGCGAGGGCCGGCGATGATCGTCTCCGACGCCGAGAGCCGCATGGGCTCGCAGTACACCATCGACACCCTGCGCATCCTCAAAGCCCGCTTTCCGGGGGTGGAATTCGTCTGGATCATGGGGGCCGACAGCCTGGCGAGCTTCCACCGCTGGCGGGGCTGGACGCAGATCATGGCCGAGGCGCCGGTGGCCGTGGTCTCGCGGCCGTGGATCTCGCTGAAAAGCCGCTTCTCGCCCGCGGCCCGCCGCTTCCAGCACGCGCGGGTCTCTTCGCAGCAGGCGCGGAGCCTTCCGGGCCGGGCCGCCCCCGCCTGGGTCTTCCTGCGCGGGCCGTTCAATTTCCTGAGTTCGACGGCGCTGCGCGAGCGCCTGCGCCGCCGAGGCGAGACGGCGGGCAAGATTGGCCGCTGACCGAAGGCCGCTTTCGTGCTAAGGCTGCCCCAGCGAAAGCTGAATAAGGAACCCTTCCGCTGAACCGTGACGCCGCGCCCAGCGCGCCCGAAGGCCCGGCCCCCGCCGCCGAACCTTCCCCTGACCCTTCCTCCGGCGACGCCGCCAGTCGCATCGCCGCCCTGGAAGAGATGCTCCTCGCCAAGCTTGACGACGACAAGGCGCAGGACGTCGTATTCATCGACCTCAAAGGCAAGTCCCCCGTGGCCGACGGCATGATCGTCGCCTCCGGCCGCTCGCATCGGCATGTCGGCGCCATGGCCGACCACCTGCTGCGCGCGCTGAAGGAAGAGGGCTACGGCAAGTGCCGGGTCGAAGGCCTGCCGCACTGCGACTGGGTGCTGATCGACACCGGGGACGTGATCATCCACCTGTTCCGCCCCGAGGTGCGCCAGTTCTACAACATCGAGAAGATCTGGTCGGTCGAGCCGCCGGCGCGCACCGCCGCGAACTAGGCCTTGAAGATCGCCATCGTCGCGGTCGGCCGCCTGGCGCGCTCGCCGGAGACCGAGCTGGTGGCGACCTATGTCGACCGCGCCACCGCCGCGGGGCGGGCGCTGGGCCTGGGGCCCGTCAGCGTCGTCGAGGTGGAGAGCCGCAAGCCGGGCAAGGCCGCCGAGGCTGAGGCGCTCATGCCGCATCTGCAGGACAGTCACGTCATCGCCTGCGACGAGCACGGCAAGGCCCGCCCCTCGCGCGCCTTCGCCACGGAGCTCGCCCGCCTGCGGGACGACGGCGTGCGGCGCCTGGCGCTGGTGATCGGCGGGGCCGACGGGCTCGACCCGGCGCTGCTCGCCGCCGCGCAGGACCGGCTCGCCTTCGGGCCGCAGACCTGGCCGCACGCCCTGGCGCGCGCCATGCTGGCCGAGCAGGTCTACCGGGCCGTCACCATCCTGGCAGGCTCGCCCTATCATCGCGATTGAGCTAGCCCTTGGGGCCGTGGCCCGCTTCACCCACCACGCCGCCCTCGTCTGCGCGCTCGCGATCGGCGCGACGGCCAAGGCCGCGCCCGAGCCGCTGTCAGCCATCGACGCCCGCGAACAGGCCGCGGAGGACCGCGAAGGCCAGGCGCGCAACGAGCTCTCCCACCTGCTCGGCGTCCTCCAGCAGTGGCGGCGCGACCCGCCGCCGGCCCTGCTGGTCAACCCGGACGACGCCAAGAACGCGGTGCGCGCGGCGATCCTGGTCAAGGCGCTGACGCCGGAGCTGCAGCGGCGGGCCAACATCTACGCCGCCCAGGCCGAGGGGGTGGCGCGCCAGCGCCGCGTGTCGGCCGCCGCCAGCGAGGCTCTCTTCGCCTCCGAGAGCGCCTTCGCCGACGACACGCCCAACCCGATCTCGGAGGCCGCGGGCCTCAGGCCGCGCCTGGCCGAGCCGCCGGAGCCGCCCGGTCCACCGCCGACGCCGGGCTCCCTGACGCGGCCGGCGCAAGGGTCGGTGACGACGCCTTTTGGCCGCACATTGGTCTCAGGCGCGCCCGCGACGGGGATGACGATCCGCACGCCGCCGGGCGCCGCGGTGCGGTCTCCGGGCCGGGCGACCGTGCAATATGTGGGTCCCGCCAGAGGCTTGGGCGTTATTCTGATCTTGAGAATGGCCGGGGGATACCATCTAGTGCTGGCAGGCCTCGACCAGGCGACGGTCGCGGCAGGACAATCGGTCGCGGCTGGCGAGCCTTTGGGTTCGATGGGCGATGGCCGACATTCGGCGACGGACCTCTACTTCGAGGTCCGGGACCAGGGTCGTCCCACCGACCCGGCCCGGTGGCTGGCGGCGGGAACGGGGCGATCCAGCGGGGGTTAGCGTTTCCGGCGCGGCGCGGTATTCGCCGCAGGGAGTAGAGCGACCAGATGCGCAAGTACCTGATGATCGGCGTTTCGGCCTTCGTGCTCGGGGCGGGCTCGATGGCCTATGTGAGCCAGCAGGCCGCGGCCACCCAGAGGCCCGATCCGCGCACCTACCGGATGCTGCAGCTGTTCGGCGACGTGCTGGACACCGTCGAGCGGCAGTACGTGACCAAGGTCGACGAGGACAAGCTGATCGAGAGCGCCATCGACGGCATGCTCACCTCCCTCGACCCGCATTCGGGCTACCTGAACCTCGAAGACTTCGACGACATGCGCGACATGACGCGCGGCGAGTACGGCGGCCTCGGCATCGAGGTCACCACCGAGGAGGGCGTGGTCAAGGTGATCGCGCCGATGGACGGCACCCCGGCGGCCAAGGCCGGCATCCTGGCCGGCGACTACATCACCGCGGTGAACGGCGAGAGCGTGCTGGGCCTTTCGGTGACCGACGCGGTCAAGCAGATGCGCGGCGCGCCCGGCGAGAAGATCACCCTGACCATCGCCCGCGAGAAGAAGGACCCCTTCGACGTCACCCTGGTGCGCGACACCATCAAGCCGAAGTCGGCGACGGCGAAGATGCAGGGCGAGTACGGCCTGCTGCGCATCTCGACCTTCAACGAGAAGACCACCGAGGAGGCGGAAGCCGCGCTCGGCGAACTGATGGCCAAGAACCCGAACATGAAGGGCCTGATCCTCGACCTGCGCTCCAACCCCGGCGGCCTGCTCGACCAGGCCGTGGGTGTCTCCGACATCTTCCTGGACGGCGGCGAGGTGGTCTCCCAGCGCGGCCGCGACCCGCGCGACATCGAGCGCTACAACGCCCGCCCCGGCGACATGCTGAACGGCAAGCCGATGGTGGTGCTGGTCGACACCGGCTCGGCCTCGGCGGCCGAGATCGTCGCCGGCGCCCTGCAGGACCGCCGCCGGGCCGAGGTCGTGGGCCTGACCACCTTCGGCAAGGGCTCGGTGCAGACCGTCATTCCGCTGCGCGGCGGCGAGGATGGGGCGCTGAAGCTGACCACGGCGCGCTACTACACCCCGTCGGGCCGCTCGATCCAGAAGACCGGCATCGAGCCGGACCTGGAGGTGGCGCGCACCCGCGAGCAGGCGCAGATCCTGGCCAACAAGTCGTTCCAGTTCTCCGAGGCCAGCTTCAAGAACGCGCTCAACGCCGAGGAGGGCAAGGAGCGCAGAGGCGCTCACGAGCCGGCCGAGGCCCCGCCGACCACCTTCGACGAGAAGACCGGCGACTTCCAGCTGGTGCGGGCGCAGGACGTGCTGAAGTACGGCTCGGTGGCGGCCACGCCCAAGCTGCCCAAGCCTCAGGCCAAGCTCGCCGCCATCGTTGCGCCGAAGTCCCCGGTGGCCAAGGCGGTCAAGCCGCCCGCGACCGAGTAGCTTTCCAACCCTCGTCATCCAGGGCCTTGCGCCTGGGATGGCGACCAGACCCCAGCCTGCTCGGCGCTGAGCCTAAGCGCTTCATTAACCATATCCCGCCACGTTCCTGGCGACCTTTCGCGCGCCCTCAAAGCATGTTCTCCAAGAAGCCGATCGCTGCCCCGGCCGCCACGGTCAGCCCCGCGCCCTCGCCGGCGCAGGCGGCGCTCGCGCACCTTGCCAACCCCTATGTGGCGGCGGGCGCGGCGGCTCTGCTCCTGCTGCTCTCCGTCATGACGCTGATCGGCGTCGCGGGCGATCCGAAGGCGGCGGCGCCGAAGGTGCGCCTCTCCCTGGCGCAGGTGGCGCTGAAGCCGCCGCCCGGCTGGCGCGAGGCGCTGGTCGCCGAGAGCGGGCAGGCGCCGACCCATGAGGGCGTGCTGCAGCTCTCCGAGACGCCGCTGGCGGCCCTCGGCCCCGCCCAGGCGGTGATCACCCTGCCCGGCGGCGGCGAGGCGGCTCTCGATCCCTCCGGCGTCGCCCTGCCGCATGCGCCCATCGCCGCCCTGATGGCGCCCGGCCCGGCCGGCCCCTTGCCGGTGATCGCCGCCGACGGCCGCACCCCGGCCCAGGCCTACGCCCGGCCCTTCGTCGCCGACGGCCGGCCTCGGGTCGCGCTGGTGATCGGCGGCCTCGGGCTCAACGCCAAGGCGACCCGCGACGCCATCGAGGGCCTGCCGCCGCAGGTGACGCTCTCCTTCGTGCCCTACGCCGAGGGCCTGCAGGGCTGGATCGACCTCGCCCGCGAGCACGGCCACGAGGTGCTGCTCGAGACCCCGATGGAGCCGGTCGACTACCCGGAGAACGATCCCGGCCCCTACACCCTGATGGCCCAGGCCGCGCCGCAGGAGACGGTGAAACGGCTGGAGTGGCTGATGTCGCGCGCCACCGGCTATTTCGGCCTGACCAACTACCTCGGTTCGCGGTTCCTGGCCTCCGACCAAGCGGTGGCGATCTTCACCGGCGCGCTGAGGCAGCGGGGCCTGGCCTTCGTCGACGACGGCGCGGCGGCCACCCGCGGCGGCGGCATCCCGCGCGCCTCGGCGGTGGCGGTGATCGACGAGCAGCTGAGCGCCGAATCCATCAGCCAGCGGCTGTCGGCCCTGGAAGCGATCGCCGCCCAGCGCGGCCAGGCGCTGGGCTCCGGCTTCGCCTATCCCGTGACCCTGGCGCAGGCGCAGGCCTGGGCGCGCAGCGTCGAAAGCCGCGGCTACCAGCTGGCGCCCGCTTCGGCGGTGACCGCCGTCCGCTGACGCATGGCCGACCTCAAGCATTACCGGCCGAACGTCGGCGTCGTCCCCTTCCATCCGGACGGGCGGGTGTGGCTGGGCCATCGCATAGGCGCGGCCGGGCCGCACAGCTGGCAGTTCCCGCAAGGCGGCGTCGATGCGGGCGAGGACCTCGAGGCGGCCGCCCGGCGCGAACTCGCCGAAGAGACCGGCATCCGCACCGTCGCCCTGCTGGGCCGCACCGACGGCTGGATGACCTACGACTTCCCGGCCGACCACCTGCGCAAGAAAGGCCGCAACTGGAAGGGCCAGCGGCAGGTTTGGTTCGCCGTCCGGGTCGACGGGCCGGAGAGCGAGATCGACCTTTCCGCCCACGGCCATCCCGAATTCGACGACTGGCGCTGGGCCAGGCTCGACGAGACGCTCGACCTGGTGGTGCCGTTCAAGCGAGGCACCTATGAGCAGGTCGTGGCGGCCTTCGCGCCCTTCGCCGGCCTCGCGACCTGAGGCCGCACGCGCGCGGTCGCAAATTGCGCTAAGCCGAAGCGGGGAAGCTGGGGGCAGGCGATGGCCGCGCCGGTGATCATGGTGCATGGCGCCTTCTGCGGCGGCTGGGCGTTCGACGCCTTCCGCGCGCCTTTCGAGCGCGCCGGCCATGCGGTGCTGACGCCGGACCTCCGCGGGCATGGCGCCGATCGGCGCGGCGTGGCGGGCGTCTCGATGGCCGACTACGCGCGGGACATCGGGGAACTGATCGCCGCACAGCCGGAGCCTCCGGTCGTGGTCGGCCATTCCATGGGCGGCCTCGTCGCGGCCATGGCGGCCGGGCGGGCGCGGACGGCCGCGGTGATCCAGCTGGCCCCCTCCCCGCCCTGGGGCGTTTCCGGGGCCACCATGGAGGAGGCGATCAGCGCCTTCGGGCTCTATGCACTGGGGCCCTTCTGGCTGCAGGCGGTGGAGCCGGACCGTTCGCTGATGCGCCGGTTCTCGCTGGACCGGCTGTCGGCCGACGAGCGCAGAGCCGCCGCGGCTCGGCTGGGGCCGGAGAGCGGGCGGGCGCTCTGGGAGACGCTGAACTGGTGGCTCGACCCGATGATGACCACCTCGGTGAATGCGGCGCGGATCGGCGCCCCGATCCTCAGCATCGCCGGCGGGCGCGACGTGGTGCATCCGGCGGCGACCGTGGCGCTGACCGCCTCAAGGCTCGGCGGCGAGCACCGCTTGATGCCGCGGATGAGCCACTGGCTGCCCGGCGAGCCCGGCTGGCAGGAGGTGGCGGACCTTTGCCTGGAATGGCTGGCCAAGGTCGGCCAGCCGACGGGTGCATGAGCGACCGTCGTTCGCGGGCTCCTCCGAGCTGACGGCTAAATCGCTACGGCCCGGCCCTGCGTGGTTCGAGACGCGGCTTCGCCGCTCCTCATCATGACTAAGGTTGTTGCTGACCTAGTCATCCTGAGGGCCCGCGAAGCGGGCGTCTCGAAGGACGCACGGCCGAACCGCGACTACGGGTTCGGCGTCACCAGCTTGAGGCCGAGGATGCCGGCGACGATCAGCACCACGCAGGCGAGGCGCGCGGCGGTGGCCGGCTCCTTGAAGAGCACGATCCCGGCGATCACCGTGCCGACTGCGCCGATGCCGGTCCAGATCGCATAGGCCGTGCCCAGGGGCAGGCTGCGGACCGACCATCCCAGCAGCCCCATCGAGGCGATCAGGCTGACCGCGGTCAGCACGGTGGGGAGGGGCCGGGTGAAGCCCTCGGTGTATTTCAGGCCGACAGCCCAGCCGATCTCAAAGAGACCGGCGATGAAGAGGCAGATCCAAGCCATGGAGCGCTCCGGGCTTGCGGCGGGGTCGTCCCCGCCAGGTCCGAAGGGCGCCCGGGTCGTCCCGAGCGCTGGCGCCGCCGTGGGCGCCGGAGCTACTTGCGTTCCGAGTAGAGGATCTGGATGCGGTCGGTGTTGCGGCTGATCGGCTTGCCGTCGAGCTTCTTCTGCTCGACGAACACCACGCCCTTGGACGAGCCGTCGGCGCGAACATCCTCCCACGAGGAGGTGTAGCGGGTGACCTCGGCGTCGAACTTGTCGCGCTTGCGGTAGGGCGTCATCTGCGGCTGGCGGGTCAGCGCCCAGTAGGCGACGGCGTCACGCAGCGGGGCGGCGCCGTCGATGGCGTACTCGATCGTCATGGTGCAGACGTTCTTGTTGGAGCCCAGCGGCGCCACCGAGATCGACTGGCCCTTCTGCGAGAGGCCGATCTGGAAGACGTCGCGGCGCTTGGCCATGCCGGCGGCGGGGGCCAGCTGCTCGACGGTCCCGCCCTGGACGGCCGGCACGCAGACCTTTTCGAGGATGTTCAGCACCTGCAGCTGATCGGGCGCCGTCGGCTGCGGCGGCATGACGATCGGCTCTTTCGGAGCCGGCGGGAAGAGGCGCCACGCCGGGTCCTGCACCGCGACCTGCGGTTCGGCGACCGGATAGTTGGGGATCGGCCGGGCCGGCGCGGCCGGGGCGGCGGCGTTCGGGTCGGCCGCGGGATCCGCAGGCGTCGCGGGCTCCTGGGCCATGGCCGAGCCGGCGAGGGCTCCGGTCAGGAACAGGGTGGCGATAACGCGACGCATAGCAAATCCTCCTCGGAAACAAGCTCGGCACATAAACCCAAGGCCCAAGGCGGGCGCAAGGCCAACCGAGGCTTTTAGGCCGCCTCGGTCGCGTGCTCCGCCAGGATGGTCAGGCCTTCCGGGGTGACGTCGGCGAAGCCGCCGCGCACCTCATAGACCCGCTTGGCGCCGTCATTATGGACGGTCACCGGCCCTTCTTTCAGGGTGGTCATGAATGGCGCATGACCAGCCAGCACGCCGAAGTCGCCCTCCGAGCCGGGCGCGTCGACCTGGTCGACCAGCCCGGAGAAGAGCTCGCGCTCCGGCGAGACCAGCGAGAAGTGGAGCTTCTCGGCCAACTAGGCCTCCATCGCCAGCTTCTCGGCCTTGGCCACCGCGTCCTCGATGGTGCCGACGTTGTAGAAGGCCGGCTCCGGCAGGTGGTCGTACTCGCCATCGCAGATCGCCTTGAACGAGCGGATGGTGTCTTCCAGCGGCACGATCACGCCCGGCAGGTTGGTGAACTGCTCGGCGACGTTGAAGGGCTGCGAGAGGAAGCGCTGGATCTTGCGCGCGCGGGCCACGATCAGCTTGTCCTCTTCGGAGAGCTCGTCCATGCCGAGGATGGCGATGATGTCCTTCAGCGCCTTGTACTGCTGCAGGATCTCCTGCGTGCGGCGGGCGACCTGGTAGTGCTCCTCGCCGATCACCAGCGGGTCCATGATCCGCGAGGTGGAGTCCAGCGGGTCCACGGCCGGGAAGATGGCCTGGGCGGCGATGTCGCGGCTCAGCACGGTCGTCGCGTCCAAGTGGGCGAAGGAGGTGGCGGGCGCCGGGTCGGTCAGGTCGTCGGCGGGCACGTAGATGGCCTGCACCGAGGTGATCGAGCCCTTGGCGGTGGAGGTGATGCGCTCCTGCAGATTGCCCATCTCGGTCGCCAGCGTCGGCTGATAGCCCACGGCCGAGGGGATGCGGCCCAGCAGAGCCGACACTTCCGAGCCGGCCTGGGTGAAGCGGAAGATGTTGTCGATGAAGAGCAACACGTCCTTGCCTTCCTCGTCGCGGAAGTATTCCGCCACGGAGAGGCCGGTGAGCGCCACGCGGGCGCGGGCGCCCGGGGGCTCGTTCATCTGGCCGTAGACCAGGGCGCAACGGCTCTCGCCGCCGCCGCCCGGCTGGTTCACGCCGGACTCGATCATCTCGTGATAGAGGTCGTTGCCCTCGCGGGTCCGCTCGCCCACGCCCGCAAGCACGGAATAGCCGCCGTAGGCCTTGGCGATGTTGTTGATCAGCTCCTGCATGGTCACGGTCTTGCCGACGCCCGCGCCGCCGAAGAGGCCGATCTTGCCGCCCTTGGTGTAGGGGCAGAGCAGGTCGATGACCTTGATCCCGGTGACCAGGATTTCCGCCGAGGTCGACTGTTCGGCGAAGGAGGGGGCGTCGCGGTGGATGCCGGCCGTCAGACCGCCCTGGATCGGGCCGCCTTCATCGATCGGGTCGCCGATGACGTTCATGATGCGGCCCAGCGTGCCCGGGCCCACCGGCACGCGGATCGGACCGCCGGTGTCGACCACGTCCTGGCCGCGGGTCAGGCCTTCGGTGGTGTCCATGGCGATGGTGCGGACGGTGTTCTCACCCAGGTGCTGGGCGACTTCCAGCACCAGGCGGAAGGTGGAGCCGGTCCGCTGGTCGGTGTTGGTGGTCTCCAGCGCGTTGAGGATCGCCGGCAGGTGGCCGTCGAACTCCACGTCGACAACGGCGCCGATGACCTGGCTGATGCGGCCCTTGGCGACGCCGCCGACCGGGGTCGGGATGGCGGTCGCGGGGGCGGCCTTCTTGGCGCGCGGGGCGCGGGGCTTGGCGGCGGGGGCGGCGGCGTCGGTCATGACAATTCTTTCGTCGGAACTCTTATCGTTCAGATAGGGGCTAGATCGCTTCGGCGCCGGAGATGATCTCGATCAGCTCCTTGGTGATCTGCGCCTGGCGGGTGCGGTTCTTCTGGATGGTGAGCGCGCCGATCATGTCGCCGGCGTTGCGGGTGGCGTTGTCCATGGCGGTCATCTGGGCCGCGAAGAAGCCGGCCTGGTTCTCCAGCATGGCGGAGAACAGCTGCGTGGTGATGTTGCGCGGCAGCAGGGTCTCGAGGATCGTCTCGCCGTCCGGCTCGTACTCGTAGGCCGCGCCCTTCAGGTCGATCGAGGGCGCCTCGCCGGCCGGCTGGGCCGGGATCAGCTGCTGGGCGGTGACCACCTGCGAGACCACCGACTGGAAGCGGTTGAAGTAGAGGGTGACCACGTCGATCTCGCCGGCCTCGAAGAGCTCGGCGACCTTGGCGGCGACCTGTTCGGCCACGCCCAGCGAGGGGTTCGCGCCGACGTCGAAGTGGCCGACCGAGCGGTCGCCGTAGAGGCGCTTGAGCTGGTCGCGGGCCTTCTTGCCGACGGTCAGGATGCGGACGTCCTTACCTTCGTTGATCAGGGACGCGATCTTCGCGCGGGCGCCGCGGACGATCGAGGAGTTGAACCCGCCGGCGAGGCCACGGTCGGAGGTGGCGACGATCACCAGCTGGCGCTGGTCCGAGCCGGTGCCGACCAGGAGGCGGGGCGCGCCGTCGCCGGAGACACCCGCCGCCAGGTTGGCGATGACCGCGGCCATACGCTGGGCGTACGGCCGGGCGTTCTGGGCGGCGTCCTGCGAGCGGCGCAGCTTCGCCGCGGCGACCATCTGCATCGCCTTGGTGATCTTCTGCGTCGCCTGTAGGGACGAGATTCGCGTGCGTAGCTCTTTGACGGTGGCCATGGCCTAGCGCTCCAAGACCTCTTTAAGCGAAGGTCTTGTTGAAGCCCTCGAGGGCGGCGCGCAGGTCGGCCTCGACCTTGTCGGTCAGGGCCTTGCCGTCACGGATTTCGTCGAGCAGCGGCTGGTGCTTGTTGTGCAGGAAGCTCAAGAGCTCGCGCTCCCAACGGCCGACGTCGGCGGTGGCCACATTGTCGAGGAAGCCGCGGGTGCCGCCATAGATCACCGCCACCTGCTCCTCGACGGTCAGCGGCGCGTACTGCGGCTGCTTGAGGAGTTCGGTCAGGCGCTCGCCCCGCGCCAGCTGGCGCTGGGTGGCGGCGTCCAGGTCGGAGCCGAACTTCGCGAAGGCGGCCATCTCGCGGTACTGGGCGAGCTCGGCCTTGATGGGGCCGGAGGCGGTCTTCATCGCCTTGATCTGGGCCGAG
>DASPLZ010000322.1:0-14230 GCA_035627295.1 Phenylobacterium sp.
CCCGCCACCAGCTTCGCCGAACACATGCAGACCCCGCCGCCCAAGCCCCGCGAGGCGCTCGACCTCTTGGCCGCCGCCTTCAACCGCTGGCTCACCCGCTGGCAGGACGAGGGCTTCGCCCCCGTCGCCGCCGCCTGGACCGCCCGCGCCCACGGCCTGGGCGAACCTTGCGTCGCCCGCCTCCCTGGAGAGGAGGTTCATGGCGTCGCGGAGGGCCTCGATCCAGACGGCGCTCTGCGTCTTCGGCTGGACGACGGCCAGATCCGGCGCATAACGGCCGGCGACGTCTTCTTCGGAGGGGCCTGAATGCTGCTGGCTATCGAGCAGGGCAACACCAACACACTCTTCGCCGTCCATGACGGCCAGAACTGGACCGCCCAGTGGCGCGCCGCCACCCACTCCAGCCGCACGGCCGACGAATACGCCGTCTGGCTCTCGCAGCTGCTCGGCATGGCCGGCCTGCAGCTGGGGGTGTTCGACGCCTGCATCATCTCCAGCGTGGTGCCGCAGTCGATCTTCAACCTGCGCAACCTCTCGCGCCGCTACCTGCACATCGAGCCGCTGATCGTCGGCGAGAATGTCGACCTCGGTATCCCGATCCGCATCGACAAGCCCTCCGAGGCCGGCGCCGACCGCCTGGTCAACGCCATCGGCGCGCACGTGGAATACCCCGGCGACCTGATCGTCATCGATAGCGGCACCGCCACCACCTTCGACATCGTCGCCGCCGACGGCGGGTTCGAGGGCGGGGTGATCGCGCCCGGCATCAACCTTTCGATGGAGGCCCTGCACCAGGCGGCCGCCCGCCTGCCGCGCGTGGCCATCAAGCAGCCGCAGCGTGTGGTCGGCACCGACACCGTGGGCGCCATGCAGTCCGGCGTCTTCTTCGGCTACGTCGGCCTGATCGAGGGCCTGATCAACCGCATCAAGGCCGAGCGGGAGGCGCCGCTGACCGTCATCGCCACCGGCGGGGTCGCCTCGCTGTTCCACGGGGTGACCATGGGCATCGACCACTTCGACCCGGACCTGACCATCCGCGGCCTGCTCGAAATCCACCGCCGGAATTCCCATCTGGCGAGGACATGACAAAAGCAAAGACCGACGACGAACTCGTCTTCCTGCCGCTCGGCGGGTCGAACGAGATCGGCATGAATTTCAATCTCTACGGCTACGGCCCCGAGCATGACCGCAAGTGGATCGTGGTCGACCTGGGCGTGACCTTCGGCGACCTGACGACGCCCGGCGTCGAGATCATCCTGCCGGATCCGGAATATATCGAGGAGCACGCGGGGGACATCCTCGGCATCGTCCTCACCCACGCCCACGAGGATCACATCGGCGCCGTCGCCTGGCTCTGGCCGCGGCTGAAGGCGCCCGTCTACGCCACGCCCTTCACCGCCTTCCTGCTGCGCGAGAAGCTGCGCGAGGCGGACATCCTGGACGAGGTCGAGATCATTGAGGTCCCGCTCTCCGGACAGTTCCAGCTCGGCCCCTTCACGCTCGACCTGATCACGCTCACCCACTCGATCCCCGAGCCCAACGGCCTGGCCATCCGCACCCCGCTGGGCGTGGTGCTGCACACCGGCGACTGGAAGATCGACCCCGACCCGCTGCTGGGCGAGGCCACCGACGAGACCGCCATCCGCAAGCTCGGCGACGAGGGCGTGCTGGCGATGGTCTGCGATTCCACCAACGTCTTCGTGGACGGCGAGGCGGGCTCGGAGTCCGAGGTGCGCGAGGCGCTGGGCGCGCTCATCGGCTCGCTGAAGGGCCGGATCGCGGTCGCCTGCTTCGCCTCCAACGTGGCGCGGATGGATACGGTGATCCGCTCGGCGGAAGCCTCTGGCCGCCGGGTCTGCCTGGTCGGCCGCTCGATGCACCGCATGGCCGCCGCCGCCAAGTCGGTGGGGCTGATGGCCGACATCCAGGAGTTCGTCACCGACTCCCAGGCCCGCAGCCTGCCGGACGACAAGGTGCTCTACCTTTGCACCGGCAGTCAGGGCGAGCCGCGCGCAGCGCTCTCGCGCATCGCCGAGGGCTCGCACCCGCACGTGAACCTGGGGCTGGGCGACCACTGCATCTTCTCCTCGCGGGTGATCCCCGGCAACGAGATCGCCATCCGCAACCTGCAGGACAAGCTCGCCGACCGCGGCGTGCGGCTCTACACCGAGCGCGACCACCCGGGCATCCACGTCTCCGGCCACCCGTGCCGCGACGAGCTGAAGCGGATGTACCAGTGGGCCCGGCCGCAGATCGCCGTGCCGACCCACGGCGAGCGCCGCCACCTGGTCGAGCATGCCGCCCTCGCTAAGGACCTGCAGGTGCCGCACGCCATCGCGCCCCGCAACGGCGACATGGTGCGCCTGGCGCCCGGCCGTCCGGCGATCATTGACGAGACGCCGTCGGGCCGCATCTATGTCGACGCTGGCGTCCTGACCCCCGAGAACGGCGAGGCCTTGCGCGAGCGCCGCCACGCCGCGCACAACGGCATGCTCAGCGTGGCGGTGGCCCTCGACGGCCGCGGCCGCCTGCTCGGCGCGCCGAAGGTCAAGGCGCTCGGCCTGCCGGCCGACGAGGACTATCCGATGGACGAGGCGCTCGGCGACCTGGCCGACGAGGTCGAGGACGCCCTGAAGCGCTTGCCCGGCGAAGAGCGCGAATACGACGAGCCGGTCGAGGCGACGGTCAAGCGGGTGGTGAAGAAGGCCTCCCAGCGCATCTGGGGCCGCCGGCCGGTAGTCGAGGCGGTGGTGCTGCGCGTCTGACTCATTGCGTCCTTCGAGACGCCGCCTGCGGCGGCTCCTCAGGATGACTAAGGTGAGGGGATCGGATAGTCAGCGTCCTGCGGCCTGGCCGCACAACCCAGTTCGTCATGGTGAGGAGCGGCGAAGCCGCGTCTTGAACCACGCACCGAGGCCCAAAATGATCGGCAAGCTCAACCACGTCGGCGTCGCCACGCCCTCCATCGCCGAGTCGGTGAAAATGTACCGCGAGATGCTGGGCGCCACCTCGATCACCGAGACGATGACCCTCAAGGAGCAGGGCGTCCACGTCTGCTTCGTCAACCTGCCGAACAGCCAGATCGAGCTGATCGAGCCGATCGACGAGACCTCGCCGATCACCGGCTTCCTGGCCAAGAACCCGAACGGCGGCCAGCACCACGTCTGCTTCGAGGTCGAGGACATCCTCGTCGCCCGCGACGAGATGAAGGCCAAGGGCGCCACCGTGCTGGGCGAGCCGCGCATCGGCGCGCACGGCACGCCGGTGATCTTCGTCCATCCGAAGAACATGGGCGGGGTGCTGGTCGAGTTGATGGAAACCCCGAAGGGCGCGCACTGATGGGCCCGATCACCTCCATCGCCGTCTTCCTGACCATCTGGTGGACGGTGCTGTTCGCTGTCCTGCCGCTCGGCAACCGCACCCATCACGAGGAACGCATCCCGGTGCCCGGCGGCGGCGACCCGGGCTCGCCGGTCAATCCGAACCTGAAGCGGAAGTTCATCACCACCACCTGGGTCTCGGCGGTGGTGTTCATCGCCCTGATGGCGACCATCCATTTCGGCCTGATCAGGCTGCCGCCGATGCCGGCGAACTACTGACTCGCGTTGCAAGGCCCTGCGTGGTTCGAGACGCGGCTTCGCCGCTCCTCACCATGACGAGATTTTTGCTGGCTTAGTCATCCTGAGGGCCCGCGAAGCGGGCGTCTCGAAGGACGCACCGCCGGCCCGCGTTGCCTTTCCAGCGGACAACGGGCAACTAGCCCGCTCAACGAACACGGACCCGACCCCATGCGCCTCTCGCGCTATTTCATCCCCACGCTCAAGGAAGTCCCTTCCGACAACCAGATCGTCTCCAGCCAGCTGATGCTGCGCGCAGGGATGATCAAGCAGGAGGCCGCCGGCATCTTCGCCTGGCTGCCGCTGGGCCTCCGCGTGCTGAAGAAGGTCGAGAAGATCGTCCGCGAGGAGATGGACCGCGCCGGCGCCGTCGAGCTGCTGATGCCCACCCTGCAGCTGGCCGAGCTCTGGAAGGAGAGCGGCCGCTACGACGCCTACGGCCCGGAGATGCTGCGCATCACCGACCGCCACGAGCGCGAACTGCTCTTCGGCCCCACCGCCGAGGAGGTGGTGACCGACATCTTCCGCGCTTCGATCAAGAGCTACCGCGACCTGCCGGTGAACTTCTACAACATCCAGTGGAAGTTCCGCGACGAGCGCCGCCCGCGCTTCGGCGTCATGCGCGGCCGCGAGTTCCTGATGAAGGACGCCTATTCCTTCGACCTCGACGAGGCCGGCGCGCGGCGGGCCTACAACCGCATGTTCGTGGCCTACCTCAACACGTTCGCCCGCATGGGGCTGAAGGCCGTGCCCATGCGCGCCGACACCGGCCCGATCGGCGGCGACCTCTCGCACGAATTCATCGTGCTGGCCGACACCGGCGAGAGCCAGGTCTTCTGCCACAGGGACCTGGTCGACATGCCCGCGCCCGGCCCCGACGTGGACTGGGAGGGCGACCTGCAGCCGCTGGTCGACGCCCGCACCAGCCTCTATGCGGCCACTGACGAGATGCACGACGAGGCGGCCTTCTCGGCCATTCCGGAGGACAAGCGCCTCTCCGCGCGGGGCATCGAGGTCGGCCACATTTTCTTCTTCGGGACCAAGTATTCCGAACCCATGAAAGCCAGGGTCGCCGGGCCGGACGGCGTCGAGGTCCCGGTGCAGATGGGCTCCTACGGGGTCGGCGTCTCGCGCCTCCTGGGGGCGATCATCGAGGCCAGCCACGACGACAACGGCATCATCTGGCCCGAGCCCGTCGCGCCCTTCGACGTCGGCCTGATCAACCTGCGGCCGGGCGACGCGGACTGCGACGCGGCCTGTGATAAGCTCTACCAGGCGATGACCCGGAGCGGCGCGAGCGTGCTCTACGACGACACCGACGAGCGGCCGGGCGCCAAGTTCGCGCGCATGGACCTGATCGGCCTGCCCCGACAGACCATCGTCGGTCCCAAGGGCCTGGCCGCCGGCGTCGTCGAAACGAAGCGCCGCGCCACCGGCGAGCGCGAGGAGAGGAAGCTCGCCGACCTGCTGGCCGAGCTCGGCGGGACCGCTTGACCCCGCGCCCCTTCGGTCAGTGGGAGCGGGAGATCGCCTTCCGCTATCTGCGCGCCCGCAGGAAGGAGGGCGGCGTCGCCCTGATCTCGATCATCTCCTTCGTCGGCATCGCCCTGGCCGTGGCGGTGCTGATCATTGTGATGAGCGTGATGAACGGCTTCCGCGCCGAGCTGCTCGACCGCATCCTCGGCTTCAACGGCCACGCCTTCGTCGCCGGTCCGGCGACGCAACAGCCAGGCTGGCGCGACCTGCCGCCGCGCATCGTCAAGGTCCCGGGCGTCCAGCGCGCCTCGCCGATCGTGGAGTCCTACGCCCTCGTCCAGAGCCCGGTGCAGACCACCGGCGGGGTGGTGCGCGGCGTGCGACCGGAGGATCTGCGGGGCACGGCGCTGATCGCCGACAACATCAAGCAGGGCGGCCTCGCCACCTTCGGCCAGGGCGAGTTCGGTGGCGACGTGATCGTCATCGGCGAGCGCCTGGCCCAGCAGCTGGCCGTGCGCGCGGGCGACCAGTTGACGCTCACCTCGCCGACCGGGGAGGCCACCGTCTTCGGCTCCACGCCCCGCCAGAAGACCTACACCATCGGCGCCGTCTTCGCCGTCGGCATGACCGACTACGACCAGCTCTTCATCTTCATGCCGCTGGAGCAGGCGCAGCTCTTCTTCGGTCGCGGCGATTCCGCCGACTTCATCGAGATCATGGTGAGCCAGCCCGACGCGGTGGGCGAGCTTCGCCCCGCCATCGCCCGGGCCGCCGGCCCCGGCGCCATCGTCTCCGACTGGCGCGACAAGAACGCCCAGTTCTGGGGCGCGCTGCAGGTGGAGCGCAACGTCATGCGCCTGATCCTGATGCTGATCGTCGCCATCGCGGCCATGAACATCATCTCCGGCCTCGTCATGCTGGTGAAGAACAAGGGCCGCGACATCGCCATCCTGCGCACCATGGGGGCGGGGCAGGGGGCGATCCTGCGCATCTTCTTCCTGACCGGCGCCAGCATCGGCGCGGCCGCCACCGCCACGGGCCTGGCGGTCGGCGCGCTCTTCTGCATCTTCATCAAGCCGATCCAGAAGGCGGTTGAGGCGGTGACCGGCGCCTCCGTCTTCAACGCCGACGTCTATTTCCTGACCTCCCTGCCGGCCAAGATCGACTGGGCCGAGGTGGTCGGCGTGGTCTTCTGGGCGTTGCTCGCCAGCTTCGTCGCCACCCTGCCGCCGGCCTGGCGCGCCTCGCGCCTCGATCCGGTGGAGGCGCTTCGCTATGAGTGAGCCGGTCCTGCGCCTTTCCGGCGTGACGCGCACCTATGTGACCGACGCCGGTCGCCTGGAGGTGCTGAAGGGCTGCGACCTGGAGGTGGCGCCCGGCGAGGTGGTGGGCCTGATCGGCCCCTCCGGCTCCGGCAAGTCGAGCCTGCTCCACGCCGCCGGCCTGCTCGAATACCCGGACGCCGGCCAGGTGGTGATCGCAGGGCAGGACGCCACCCGCCTGCCGGACGGCGCCCGCACGCGCCTGCGCCTGGCGACCATCGGCTTCGTCTACCAGTTCCACCACCTGCTGCCGGAGCTGAGCGCCCGCGACAACGTCGCCCTGCCGCAACAGATCGCCGGCAAGGCCATCGCCGAGGCCCGCCGCCACGCCGAGGCCCTGCTGGCCGACCTCGGCCTGGCCGAGCGCAGCCACCACCAGCCGGCCCAGCTCTCCGGCGGCGAGCAGCAGCGCGTGGCCATCGCCAGGGCCCTGGCCAATTCGCCCAGGCTGATCCTCGCCGACGAGCCCACCGGCAACCTCGATCCGGCGACCTCGTTGGCGGTGTTCGACAACCTCTTCGAGATCGTCCGCCGCTCCGGCGCCGCGGCCCTGATCGCCACCCATAACCTCGACCTCGCCGAGCGCATGGACCGGGTGCTGACCCTGCGCGACGGCCACGTGGCGCCCTGGGCCGGCCGCGGTTAGGCCGGCGTCTCCAGCGACATATCCGGAGAGAGCGGGAGCGGCTCGGCGATTTCCGGCTTGACCATGAGAACAAAAGGGGAATAAGAACAAATAACGAACGGTGATGGAAACGGGGTTGTCCACATGTTGACCTTCGCGCGTGAGAGCCTGGCGCTTGCTTCGGTGACCGGGTTCGTCTGGATGGTGTGCACGCTGGCCCAGTTCGCCGGCTGAGTCGGGAAGGTGAGGGCGCTGTGAGCGAGGCGGCGGCGAGCGACGGCTTCGTGCACCTGCGGGTGCGCTCGGCCTATTCGCTGCTGGAAGGCGCCATCAAGGCCGACGCCATCGGCAAGCTCGCGGCGGCCGACAGCATGCCGGCGGTGGCCATCGCCGACCGGGCCAACCTCTTCGCGGCCCTGGAATTCTCGCAGTACACCAAGGACGCCAAGGTCCAGCCGATCATCGGCTGCGCCCTGCCGGTCAGCGGCATCGGCGGGCGCCCGCCGGAGCGCTGGGCGCGGACGCCCACGGTCGTGCTGCTGGCCCAGACCGAGGAAGGCTTCCGCAATCTCACCGAACTCTCCTCGGCGGCCTATCTGGACGTCGACGCCTCCGAGGAGCCGCATGTGCCCTGGGAGAGGGTCGCCCAACATGCCGGGGGGCTGATCCTGCTCTCGGGCGGTCCGGACGGACCGATCGACCCGCTGTTCGCCGCCGGCAAGGCCGAGGAGGCGAGGGCGGCGCTGGCGCGGATGCAGGCGGCCTTCGGCGAACGCTTCTACATCGAGCTGCAGCGCCACGGCCTGCCGGCCGAGGCCGCCGCCGAGCCGGGGCTGGTGGCCTACGCCTACGACCAGGACGTGCCGCTGGTCGCCACCAACGACTGCTACTTCTCCCGCGCGGCCATGCACGCGGCGCACGATGCGCTGCTCTGCATCGCCGACGGCGCCTTCACCGGCCAGGACGAGCGCCGGCGGGTGACGCCGGATCACTGGTTCAAGCCGGCCGCGGAGATGCGCACCCTCTTCGCCGACCTGCCGGAGGCCTGCGACAACACCCTCGACATCGCCCGCCGCTGCGCCTTCATGGTCCAGAAGCGCGACCCGATCCTGCCCCGCTTCCCGACGCTGGGCGGGCGCAGCGAGGACGAGGAACTGGCCGAGCAGGCCCGCGCCGGCCTGCGCCACCGCCTGTCGGTGCACGGCGCGACGCGGCCCGAGCAGGAGTACTGGGACCGGCTGGAGTACGAGATCGGCGTCATCCAGAAGATGGGCTTTTCAGGCTACTTCCTGATCGTCTCGGACTTCATGAAGTGGTCGGTGGCCAACGGCATCCCGGTGGGGCCGGGGCGGGGCTCGGGGGCCGGCTCGCTGGTCGCCTGGTCGCTCTTGATCACCGGCCTCGACCCCCTGAAGTACAGCCTGATCTTCGAGCGTTTCCTGAACGTCGAGCGCATCTCCATGCCCGACTTCGACATCGACTTCTGCCAGGAGCGGCGCGAGGAGGTGATCGCCTACGTCCAGGAGAAGTACGGCCGCGACCGGGTGGCTCAGATCATCACCTTCGGCACCCTGCAGGCCCGGGCGGCCCTGCGCGACGTTGGGCGGGTGCTGCAGCTGCCGCTCGGCATGGTCGACCGCCTGGCCAAGATGGTGCCGGCCAATCCGGCGAACCCCGTCACCCTCGCCCAGGCCGTGGAGATCGAGCCGCGCCTGAAGGCCGCCCGCGACGAGGACCCCTCGGTCGCCCAGATGCTGGATGTCGCCCTGCAGCTGGAGGGCCTCTACCGCAACGCCTCGACCCACGCGGCCGGCATCGTGATCGGCGACCGGCCGCTGACCGAGCTCGCGCCGCTCTACCGCGATCCGCGCTCGGAGCTGCCGGCCACCCAGTACAACATGAAGTGGGTGGAGAGCGCGGGCCTAGTGAAGTTCGACTTCCTGGGGCTGAAGACCCTGACCGTGGTCGACCGCGCCATGCGCCACCTGGAAAAGCGCGGCGCCGGCTTCCCGCTCGAACAGCTCGAGCTGGAGAATTCCGCCGCCTACGAGCTGATGGCCTCGGGCCAGACGGTCGGGGTGTTCCAGTTGGAAGGGCAGGGGATGCGCGACACCCTGCGCCAGCTGAAGCCCACCTCCCTGGAGGAGGTGACCGCGCTCATCTCGCTCTACCGGCCGGGCCCGATGGACTCGATCCCCGAGTACGTCGACTGCAAGTCGGGCCGCAAGCCCGTCAACTGCCACCACCCGATGCTCGAGCCGGTGCTCGCCGAGACCTACGGCGTCATCGTCTATCAGGAGCAGGTGATGCAGATCGCCCGCCTGATGGCCGGCTACAGCCTCGGGGAGGCCGACCTTCTTCGCCGCGCCATGGGCAAGAAGAAGAAGGAGGAGATGGACAAGCAGCGGGCCCGCTTCAACGCCGGCGCCGCCGAGCGCGGGATCTCCGCCGATCTCGCCGAGACCCTCTTCGAGCTGATGGCCAAGTTCGCCGGCTACGGCTTCAACAAGTGCCACGCCGCGCCCTACGCCCTGATCGCCTACCAGACCGCCTGGCTGAAGGCGAACGCCCCCGTCGAGTTCTTCGCCGCCTCGATGAGCCTCGACATCTCCAACACCGACAAGCTGGCGGTCTTCTACCAGGACGCCCGCAAGCTCGGGGTGAAGATCCTGCCCCCCGACGTGAACCGCTCCTACGCCGACTTCGAGGTGGAGGACGGGGCGGTGCTCTATGCGCTCGGCGGCGTGCGCAATCTGGGCCTGGCCGCCATGCAGCACGTGGTCGAGGTGCGCCGCGAGGGCGGGCCTTTCCGCGACATCTTCGACTTCGTCGAGCGCATCGATCCCCGGCAGGTCAACAAGCGCGCGCTGGAAACCCTGGCGCGCTCGGGGGCCTTCGATTCCATCCATTCGAACCGCGCCCAGATCGTCGCCGCCGCCGACGTGCTGATCGCCCACGCCCAGGCCCTGGCCTCCGACCGCGCCTCCTCGCAGGAGAGCCTCTTCGGCGACCAGAGCGACGCGGCGCGCCCGCGGCTGCCCAAGGCCGAGCCCTGGGAGCAGGCCCAGCGGCTGGACGAGGAAATGGCGGCGGTGGGCTTCTACCTCTCGGGCCACCCGCTCGACCCGCTGGTCGATGCGCTGAGGAAGCGCCGCACCGACCTGCTCACCGAGGTGATCGAGAAAGCCAACGCCGGCGGCGAGGCCTTCCGCATGGCCGGGGTCGTGCGCCGCCGCCAGGAGCGCACCGCCTCCGGCAGCGGCGAGAAGTTCGCCTTCGTCTCGCTTTCCGACCCGACCGGCGAGTACGAGGTGCTGTTCCCGCCGGAGTCCTTGCGCCGCTGCCGCGAGTGGCTGGAGCCGGGCAAGTCTGTGGCGCTGAAGGTGCGCGCCAAGGCCAAGGACGGCGAGGTGCGCTTCTTCGGCGACGACGCCGAGCCGATCGAGCGGCTGGTCGAGCAGGCGGCCGCGGGCCTGCGCATCCACCTTGCGCCGCGCAGCGCCGAGATCGAGGCGCTCAAGCAGCGGCTCTCCGGCGTCGCCAGCCAGCGCGGCGGCGAGGTGGTGCTGGTCGCGGCCATGGAAGGGCGCGAGATCGAGGTGAAGCTGCCGGGGCGCTTCACCCTCAATCCCTCCGTGCGAGGAGCCCTGAAGACCGCGCCCGGCGTGCTTCTGGTGGAGGAGATGTGATGGCTGAACAGGCCTATGACGGCAGCTGCCACTGCGGCGCGGTGGCCTATTCGGCGAGACTCGACCTCGAGGCGCCGGTGATGTCCTGCAACTGCTCGCACTGCCGGCGCAAGGGCTTCCTGCTGGCCTTCGTGCAGCCGGACGCCTTCGACCTGCAGAAAGGCCGCGAGGCGCTGAGCGAGTATCGCTTCAACAAGGAGCAGATCGCCCACCTCTTCTGTTCCACCTGCGGCGTACAGTCCTTCGCCGAAGGCAAGGGGCCGGGCGGCCAGGCCATGGTGGCGGTCAACGTCCGCTGCCTGGAGGGCGTCGATCCAGACCAGCTCGCCATCCAGAAGGTCGACGGCGCGAGCTTCTAGAGGCGCGGGCGCGCGGATGCGGAGCGGCCTTGCTCGGCCCGCGCTTGATTTTTCAACCGCTTGCCCCTACATCGCGCGCCATCACTCACGCAGGCGTTCGGCCGCGTCCGGGGAGACATCCCGGCGCATCCGTTCCGGTCCCTTCAGCCGAAGGGGTGGCCTGCGGCGGTTCAACCGGAAGAAGGACTTAAAGAAGGCCCATGGCCCTACCCGAATTCTCCATGCGTCAGCTCTTGGAAGCCGGCGCGCACTTCGGCCACCAGACCCACCGCTGGAACCCGAAGATGGCCCGCTACATCTTCGGCGAGCGCTCCAACATCCATATCATCGACCTGTCGCAGTCGATCCCGCTGCTGCACCAAGCCCTGGTGAAGGTGCGCGAGGTCGCCGCGTCCGGCGGCCGCGTGCTGTTCGTCGGCACCAAGCGTCAGGCCTCCGAGCCGGTGGCCCAGGCCGCCAAGCGCTCGGCCCAGTACTACGTCAACCACCGCTGGCTGGGCGGCACCATGACCAACTGGCGCACCGTTTCCGGGTCGATCCAGCGCCTGCGCGAGCTGGACGCCATCCTGGAAGGCGAAGGCCAGAGCCGCACCAAGAAGGAGCTGCTGCAGCTTACCCGCGAGCGCGACAAGCTCGAGCTCAGCCTCGGCGGCATCAAGGACATGGGCGGCGTGCCGGACCTGATGTTCGTGATCGACACCAACAAGGAAGCCATCGCCATCCAGGAAGCCAAGAAGCTCGGCATCCCGGTGATCGCGATCCTCGACACGAACTGCAATCCGGACGGCATCAACTTCCCGATCCCGGGCAACGACGACGCCGCGCGCGCCATCCAGCTCTACTGCGACCTGGTCGCCGACTCCGTGCTGGACGGCCTGGCCGCCGGCCAGTCCGCTGCGGGCGTCGACATCGGCGCGGCCGAGGCGCCGGTCGAGCGCGCCCTGCCGCAGGAGGCCGAGGTCGCCCCGGCTGCTGAGCCCGAGGTCACCGCGGACGCCGGCGAAGCGTCCGCGAGCGAGCAACCGGCCGCGGACGAGCAGCCGGCCGCCTAACGCCTTTTGGCGCCGGGCTTCCGCCCGGCCGTCAGGACCCTGTCACGGCGGCGCGCCACTCCGGCGCGCTCGCCAACCTATGATCTGAATGGAGCTGACCATGGCGGAAATCACCGCTGCGCTGGTCAAGGACCTGCGCGAAAAATCCGGCGTCGGAATGATGGACTGCAAGAAGGCTTTGCAGGAAACGAACGGCGACATCGACGCGGCCATCGACTGGCTGCGCGCCAAGGGCCTTTCGAAGGCCGCCAAGAAGGCCGACCGCGCCGCCGCCGAAGGGCTGGTGGCCGTGGCCGTGCGCAACGACGGCGCCGGCATGACCGCCGCCGCCGTCGAGGTGAACGCCGAGACCGACTTCGTGGCCCGCAACGAGCTCTTCCAGACCGCGGCGCGCGAGATCGCCATCGCGGCCCTGGACGTGGACGACAATGTCGAGGCCGTACAATCGGCCAAGACCGCCAAGGGCGAGGTCGTGCAGGACGTGCTGACTCATCTGATCGCCACCATCGGCGAGAACATGATGGCCCGCCGCTCGAAGAAGTTCGTGGTCGCCAAGGGCGCCATCGCCTCCTACGTCCACAACGCCATAGCGCCGGACCTCGGCCGGATGGGCGTGCTGGTGGCCATCGAGGGCGAAGGTGACCAGGCCAAGCTGGCCGAAGTCGGCAAGAAGATCGCCATGCACGTGGCGGCGACCAACCCGATGTCGCTCTCCACCGACGACCTCGATCCGGCCGCGGTCGAGAAGGAGAAGGCGATCTTCTCCGAACAGGCCGCCGCCTCCGGCAAGCCGCCGGGCGTGATCGAGAAGATGGTCGAGGGCCGCCTGCGCAAGTTCTACGAGGAAGTCGTGCTCCTGAAGCAGGCCTTCGTCATGAACCCCGACCAGACCATCGAGCAGCTGGTCGCCGACGTCGCCAAGGAAACCGGCTCGCCGGTGAAGGTGGCGGGCTTCGTGCGCCTGGCGCTGGGCGAGGGCGTGGAAAAGCGCACCGACGACTTCGCGGCCGAAGTCGCGGCGATGACCAACGCCTGATCTGTCGCTAAGACAGTCTTGGGGGCGCGGCGCGTTAGACGCGTCGCGCCCTTGCTGTATCTTGCCCCCGCCCCAGAGTCGCCGAGAAGCCCGAAGATGACTGACGCGCCCGCCCAGCCTTACCGCCGCATCCTCTTGAAGGTGTCCGGCGAGGTGCTGATGGGCGAACAGGGGTTCGGCATCGATCCCAAGACGCTGAACGAGGTGGCCGAGGACATCGCCGAGGTCGCCAAGACCGGGGTGGAGCTGTGCCTGGCCATCGGCGGCGGCAACATCTTCCGTGGGCTGTCGCTGGCGCAGGGCGGCATGGAGCGGGCCCAGGCCGACTACATGGGCATGCTCGGCATCGTGATGAACGCGCTCGCCCTGCAGGCGGCGCTGGAGAAGATCGGCGTCTACACCCGCGTGCAGTCGGCCATCCCGATGGACGCGGTCTGCGAGCCCTACATCCGCCGTCGGGCGCTCAGGCACATGCAGAAGGGCCGCGTGGTGATCTTCGCCGCCGGCATCGGCCAGCCGTTCTTCACCTCCGACACCGCCGCGGCGCTGCGGGCGGCGGAGATGAACTGCGACGCGCTCTTCAAGGGCACCAGCGTCGACGGCGTCTATACGGCCGACCCGAAGAAGGACGCCTCGGCCACCCGCTACGACAAGCTCGGCTACCAGGAAGTGCTGGCCAAGGACCTGCGCGTCATGGACGCCTCGGCCATCAGCCTGATGCGCGACAACAAGATCCCGATCGTGGTCTTCTCGATCCGCGAGCGCGGCAACTTCGCCAAGGTGCTGAAGGGCGAAGGCGTCCACACCACGATCGCCTGACGACAAGAGAAGAAGGAGCCAGTCATGGCCGCCGCCGAAAAGCCCGTCCTCGCCCGCTATCGCGACCGCATGGACAAGGCCGTCGCCGCCCTGAAGGAGGAGTTCGCCTCGCTGCGCACGGGCAGAGCCTCGGCCAGCCTGCTCGACCAGGTGCATGTGGAGGCCTACGGCGCCAACACGCCGCTGAACCAGGTGGCGGCGATCAGCGTGCCCGAGCCGCGCTCTATCAGCGTCA
>DASPLZ010000323.1:0-2520 GCA_035627295.1 Phenylobacterium sp.
CTTCGCCGTCCAGCGGTCGGCGACCTCGCGGGCGATGCGCGCGCCGGCCAGGTTGATGTCGCGCACGGCCCCGGCGTCCAAGCCATAGTCGTCCTGGGCGATCAGCGTGGCCGAGAAGGTGTTGGTCTCGGAGATATCGGCGCCGACGGCGAAGTAGCGATCGTGCAGGCCGGCGATGATGTCGGGCCGCGTCAGGCACAGGATGTCGTTGTTGCCCTTCATCTGGCCGTTGTGGGCCGCGAAGCGCTCGCCGCGGAAATCGGCCTCGGCCAGCCCCTCGCGCTGGATCATCACGCCCCAGGAACCGTCGAAGACCAGGATGCGTTCCTGGGCGGCCGCCTTCAGGGCGGCGATGCGGTCGGATCGGGTCATCGCCCGGCCTCCTGCTTGGCGAGTTCGGCCTCGAAGGCCTCTTCGGACGCCTCGACGAACCGGCGCATTTCGTCGGGGTCGACGAAGGGGTTGGGCCCGCCCTGCGCCACGCGGCGCCGCTTGCCTGCGAGGTCGGCGAACTGCGGGTGGTTGGGCAGGAAGACGTCGGCCGGCAGGGTCTTCAGCTTGGCGAAGCTGGCGCGGTAGTCGGCGACGATCTTCGGATAGGCCTGGTTGCCGACCAGCCGGTTTCCGGCCACCGTCGTCGAACAGTAGAACACCACATTCAGCGGCCGGTCGCGCTCGACCACCGGCAGGCTCCAAGTGGTGCAGCCCGCGGTATGGCCCGGCGTAAGGATCGGCGTGATGGCGTTTTCGCCCAGCTTGATGGCCCGGCCGTCGCGGATCGTGCGGTCGACCTTCACCGCCGGATAGGGGGTCGGGCCGTTCTCGTTGTCGCCGAAGTGCTGGCCGTGCTCCAGGCTCCACTCGTCGCCTTTCGAAGCGTAGAGCTTGGCCTTGGTGTCGGCCTTCAGCTGCGCCAGCCCGCCTGCGTGGTCGATGTGGGCGTGGGTGTTGATGAGGATCTTCACGTCCTCAAGCCTGAAGCCGAGCTTGCGGATATTGGCCTCGATCAGCGCCGCGCCGCCGTCCGGCATGCCCCCGTCCAGCAGGATGTGGCCCTTGGAGCCCGCGATCAGGAAGGCCGACAGGCCCTCGGAACCGACGTAGTAGACGCTGCCGACGACGCGATAAGGCGCCACCGGCCTGGTCCACTCGGCCGGCCAGTTCTGGGCGCTGGCCGGGCCGGCGACCAGAGCCACAAGCGCTGTCAGCCAGCCGATCCGCCATGCGTCCTTCGAGACGCGCTTCGCGCTCCTCAGGATGACCAACTCAGAAGCACAAATTACGCAGTCATGGTGAGGAGCGGCCTTCAGGCCGCGTCTCGAACCACGCAATGCATATCTACTCGACTTCACGCCGCAGCCTCCTTCGGCGCGGGCGGCTCGCGCACGCCCAGCACCCGGCAGATCGCATAGACCAGATCGGCCCGGTTGAAGGTGTAGAAATGGAAGTCGGAGAAACCTTCCTCCCGCAGCCGGGCGCACATCTCGATGGCCACCGAGGCGGCGACCAGCTGGCGCGTGGCCGGGTCGTCGTCCAGCCCCTCGAAGTGGTTGGCCAGCCACGCCGGCACCGGGATGCCGCAGGGCCCGGCCATCTTCTTCAGGCCGTTGAAGTTGTAGACCGGCATGATCCCCGGCGAGACCGGGATGGTCACCCCCGCCGCGCGCACCTTGTCCATGAAGCGCAGGAAGGCGTCGATATCGAAGAAGAACTGGGTGATCGCCCGGCTCGCCCCAGCGTCGATCTTGGCCTTCAGGACATCGATGTCGAAGGCGGTCGAGGGGCTCTCGGGGTGCTGCTGAGGATAGAGGCCCACCGAGATCTCGAAGGGCGCGATGGCGCGGATGCCCGCGGTCAGCTCGGTGGCGTTGGCGTAGCCGTCCGGCCGCGGGGTGTAGGCGCCGCCCAGGTGCCCCGGGGGGTCTCCGCGCAGAGCCACGATGTGGCGCACGCCCGCGTCCCAGTAGCCCTGGATCACCTCGTCCACCTCAGCGCGGCTGGCCTCGACGCAGGTCAGGTGCGCCGCCGGCCTCAGGCTGGTCTCGCCGACGATCCGCGAGACGGTCCGGTGGGTCCGGTCGCGGGTGGAGCCGCCGGCCCCGTAGGTGACCGAGACGAACTCCGGCGCCAGCGGCTCCAGCCGCCGGATCGCCTCCCAGAGCGATTCCTCGGACTTGGCGGTCTTCGGCGGGGCGAACTCGAAGGAGACGCTCATCGGCCGCGCCGCGCCGACGCCGGCGCGGGCCACGGGACCGAGGGCGGAGGGGCTGGGGCTCATGCGGCGCGCCTTTGCGGCTGGCGGGCGCGCTCGGCGCTCCAGATCTTGACGGTCAGCCGCTGGCCCTCGGCCGGCGGCAGGGCGAGGACCTTCACGCGGCTGAGGCCGGCCGCCTCCAGCCAGCGCCCGATCTCGCCGTCGGTGAAGCCGAGCCGGCGGTGCTGGTGCTGCTCGCGCAGGAACTCCACGTCGTGCGGCGCGAAGTCGGCGATGATCAGCCGCCCGCCCTCGGCCACCAGCCG
>DASPLZ010000324.1:0-3530 GCA_035627295.1 Phenylobacterium sp.
CAACGTCTATGTGGAAGGCGCCTACGACCTGGGCTTCGGCGAGGTCTACACCGAGCTGATGTTCCACCGGCGCCTGTCGCAGCAGACCAACGCCCAGCAGATCTTCCCGATCGTGGCCCCCGAGGCGCCGTGCCCGGTGAACCCGTTCAACTGCCCCGGCGCCGCGAACGTCGGCAACTTCTATGCGCCGCAGGTGAATATCGTCTCGCTCTACACCCAGCGCCAGAAGGTCGACATCTGGCGCGGCGTGGTCGGCCTGCGTGGCGACTTCGGCCCGCTCGACGGCTGGGAGTACGACGGCTACGTCAGCTATTCGTACAACCACGGCCGCTACTCGACGACGGGCATCGACGACGCCAAGCTGATCGCCGGCATCGGCGGCGACTGGACCTCCAGCGACTTCAGCGGCATCTGCCCGCCCGGCTCGCCGGCCGGCTGCTACGCCCTGAACCTCTTCGCCCTGCCGACGCTCGCCGCCGGCAACTTCAGCCAGGCGGATCAGGACTATCTGCGGCTCTATGACACCGGCCTGACCAAGTACACGCAGGTGATCGGCGAGTTCCAGGTGACCGGCGACCTCTTCGACCTGCCGGCCGGCGCGGTCGGCGGCGCCTTCGGCGTGGCCGCGCGCTACGACAAGCTCAACGACACCCCCGGCGACGCCATGCTGTCGGGCGCCTTCCACAACCTCGCCTCGGCGTCGGGCGTCACCCGCGGCGACGACACGGTGCTGGAAGCCTACGGCGAGATCGAGCTGCCGCTGCTGCGCGACCGGACCTTCTTCAAGGACCTGACGGCCAACCTCTCGGGCCGCATCTCCGACTACGACTCCTACGGCACGAGCACGACCTACAAGACCAGCCTGAACTGGCAGATCGTCGACCAGCTGCGCTTCCGCGCCACCTACGGCACCTCGTTCCGCGCCCCGGCGCTGTTCGAGCGCTTCCTGGGCGACCAGGGCGGCTTCCAGGGCCAGACGGTGGTCGATCCCTGCATCCGCTACGCCCCGCCGGAAGGCGGCGGCGTCGCCAACCCGAACATCGCGGCCAACTGCGCCTCGCAGGGCATCCCCGGGGACTATGCGGCGATCGGCTCCTCCTCGGCCTCCATCGTCACCGGCGGCGGCGAGAACCTGCAGCCTGAAGAGTCGAAGGCCATGAGCCTCAGCCTCATCTGGACGCCGTCGTTCGCGGACCTCTCCGTCTCGGTCGACTACTTCGAGATCGAGGTGGACAACCAGGTGGCCAGCCAGAGCACCGCGGTGGTCGGCCAGTGCTACGCCAGCGCCGACTTCCCCAACAACCCGTTCTGCGACCTGTTCACCCGCGACCTCGACCCGACCTCCACCCGCTATCTGGAGATCCTGGAGATCGACGCCAGCTACCGGAACATCCTGACCCAGACCAACCGGGGCATCGACCTGACCGTGGCCTACGGCCGCGACATCGGGCCGGGCCGCTTCGGGCTGAACGGCCAGTTCACCTGGACGCTGGAGGACACCCAGGAGCTGTTCCCGGGCCGGACGGACGACTTCAACAACGTGATCGGCGAGCCGGCCGTGGTGGGCAACGCCCAGGCCAGCTACCGCTGGAACAACGTCACGCTCAGCTGGTCCACCGACTTCGTCGGCCGGCAGTCGAACTACGAGTACCAGTTCGGCACCGACATCTCCGCCCCGTCGAACCTGACCACCCCGCAGGGCGCGCCCTACCGCGGCAAGAACCACGTCGAGCCGATGTGGTACCACCACCTGGGCGTGGCCTACGACGGCGGCGACTGGGGGATGACGGCGGGCGTGCGCAACATCTTCGACGAGATGCCGCCGAAGGTCTCGCCGGCGCTGCTCGACGGCGGCACCTTCACCTACGGCAAGCTGGGCACCTACGCCTTCGCCAGCCAGTACGACTACATCGGCCGTCAGTTCTTCATGACCCTGCGCAAGGAGTTCTGAGCCAGGCCTGAAGGCTGAGCCAGCGGCGCCGCCGGGGGACCGGCGGCGCCGTTTGCATGTCAAATCGCCGCGAGGCGGCCTTTGCGGCTTGCCCCCGGCGGCGGGCTTCGATTCTATGGGCGCTTCGCCCGTTTCCCTCGAATCGCCCGAAGCTTAGCCGTGGACGTACTGTCGCCGGACTCCGAGACGCTTACCGACCTGCTGGGCCGCATCGCCCGCGCCGATGAGGGTGCGCTGCGGCGGCTCTACGACGCGGCGGGGCCCAGGCTCTACGCCGTGGCCCTGCGCGTGCTGGGCGACCCCAAGGACGCGGGCGAGGCGGTCGAGCAGACCATCCTCACCGTCTGGCGGCACGCGGACCAGTTCGACGCCTCGGGCGAGCCGATGGCCTGGCTGTGCAGCCTGACCCGCGAGCGGGCCATCCGAAAGCGCCGCACCCTGCCGGCCGGGGAAGCCGACGCCGAGATCGTCGCGGAGGTGCCGTCCGACGAGGTGCTGCAGGCGGTCTTCCTGGAAGGCCTGACCTTCCTGGAGCTGGCGCCCCGCCTGCCGTCCGGCGCCGGCCCGGCCAAGCTCTGTGTCCGGCGCGAGCTGGCCGCCATGGGCGCGGACGACGCCGCCGGCGACGAGGGTTACCTGGCGGCCGAGTATGCGCTCGGCCTGCTCGACGCGGCCCAGCGCAAGGCGGCCAACGCCCGCATGCTCACCGACCTGGCCCTAGCCGAGTCCGTGCGCGCCTGGAGCCGCCGGTTCGAACCCTTCTTCGACACCCTCACGCCGCAGCGCCCGCCGACCGGCGTCTGGGGGCGGATCGATCGCCGCATCAACCCGGTGAAGGCGCCGGCGCCCACCGTGGTGCCGCCACACCTGGCCGGCCGCACGCGACCCGACTGGCGCCCCTGGGCCTGGGGCGCGGCGGTGCTGGTGGCGCTCTGCGCCATCGTCGGCGTCGCCTTTCTCGTGCTGGGCCAGCCGAAGCCGGCCAAGCCCGCGGTCCAGCGCCCGATGCTGGCCGGCCGGCTGATGCCGCCGAAGGGCGATCCGCTGTTCCTCGCCACGCTCGACGCCACCCGCGGCGAGATCGTGGTGGTGCAGAGCCGCGAAGTGCTGACCGGCGGCCAGGTGCTGCGCCTGTGGCTGATGGACGGGGAGGGGGCGCCGCATCTGGTGGGCGAACTGCCGCCGATGAACCAGTCCACCCGCCTGAAGCTTCCCCGCGAGATCGCTAACGACGCCGCCGCCGGCGGCGAGGTGGTGGTGACGCTGGAGCCCGCCGGCGCGCCGAACGAGGCGCCGGGCGGCGCGGTGGTGGCGTCGGGAGCCCTGGCCGCCGCCTAGCGCGCTCGATTGCCGCTCGACGGTGGAGCCATACAATCAAGGACTCAAAATGGCCGGTGTCATCCCGGCCGCAGCGAAGCGGAGAGCCGGGACCCAGGGCCAGGCGCACTGCAGAACCACCTGGGTCCCGGCTCTACAGCCCGCTGCGCGGGCTTGCGGCCGGGATGCGTCCGCGAACCTTTCGCATCACTCTCACGACATTTGTGTGACAGGCCGGACGGCGCCATCCTCCTGACCCAGG
>DASPLZ010000325.1:0-3611 GCA_035627295.1 Phenylobacterium sp.
CTGGGCGGCGGAGATCGGGGCGGGGAGCTGGGGACAGGTGCTGCTGAAGTTCATCCTCGCCCATCCGGCGGTCACCTGCGCCATCCCAGGCACCCGCAACCCGCGCTATGTGGCCGACAACCTGGCCGCCGGCGTCGGCGACCTGCCGGACGCGGCCCTACAGGCGCGCATCGCCCAGGCGGCCGCCCAGGCATGATCCGGCGGGAGGTTCTGGCGCTGGGGGCGGCGACGGCCGTGGGCGGCGGGGCGGCGCGGCCCCGCCCTATCGTCATCGCCCATCGCGGCGCCTCCGGCGAACGGCCGGAACACACGCTTTCCGCCTATCGCCTGGCCATCGAACAGGGCGCGGACTTCATCGAGCCGGACCTGGTGGCGACCAAGGACGGCGTCCTCGTCGCCCGGCACGAGAACGAAATCTCCCAGACCACCGACATCGCCGCCCACGCCGAGTTCGCGGGCCGGCGGACGACCCGGACCATCGACGGCAAGGAGGTCAGCGGCTGGTTCACGGAGGACTTCACCCTGGCGGAGCTGAAGCGCCTGCGGGCCCGCGAGCGGCTGCCCGAGCTTCGCCCCGGCAACACCCGCTACGACGGTCGCGAATCCATCCCGACCTTCCAGGAGGTGATCGACCTGGCGCGCCGGGAAGGCGCGCGGCGGGGCAGGGCGGTGGGCCTCTATCCGGAGCTGAAGCATCCGGCCCACTTCCGCGCGGCGGGCCTAGCGCTGGAGCCGCGCCTGCTGGAGATCCTGGGCCGCAGCCGCCTGGACCGGCGGGACGCGGCGGTCTTCGTCCAGTGCTTCGAGGTCGAACCGCTGAAGCGCCTTCGCGGCAAGACGCAGCTGCGCCTTATCCAGCTCATCGCCGCCGGGGAGGGGCCCGCCGACCGGCCGGGCGCGCGGCCCGCCGAGATGGTGAGCCCGCGCGGCCTCAAGGCGATCGCGCTCTATGCGGACGGGGTGGGCGTGGAGAAGGCGCTGCTGACGGCCCGCCTGGTGGCGGAGGCGCACGCGGCCGGCCTTGCGGTGCATGCCTGGACCTATCGCGCGGAGAACGCCTTCCTTCCGCCGGCCCTGCGGCGCGGCGAAGACCCCGCCCTCCACGGCGACATGACAGCGGAGCTGCGGGCCGCCTTCGCGCTGGGGATCGACGGCGTGTTCTCCGACTTCCCCGACCTGGCGGTCGCCGCGCGCTAGGCGGCGCGCTGGCCGTCCTGGCCGAGGGCCTCCTGCATCATCTCAAGGCCGACCTCGAGGCACTTCAGCCGCACGCCGGCGCGGCCGATCTCGCCGAAGGTCTCGCACCGATGGACGGTGGGGCCGCCTCGCCGGGCGACAGCGAAATGCACCAGGCCGCCGACCGCCCCCGGCTCGGGCGTGGACTCCGCATAGCCCGTCACCGACAGGGCGATGTCGGCGTGCGAGCGGGAAAGGCCGCCTTCCGCCATGGCGCGCGCGACGGGCTCCGACACCGCCCCGTGCCGCTTGATCAGGCCGATGTCGATGCCCAGCAGCTCGCTCTTGGCCTCATCCGTATAGACCACGAAGCCGCGCTCGAAGGCGTGCGAGCAGCCGGGCACGTCGGTCAGCAGCGAGGCGACGAGGCCGCCCGTGCAGCTTTCGGCGGTCGCGAGCTTCAGCTCAGCATCGCAGGCGCGCTTGAGCACGGCGGTGGCCAGCGCCTCGGTGGAATCGGGAATGGCGGGGGATAGGGCCTCGGCCATGGGGTCTCCGGGTCTTCAAATTCGCGGCGCGGGCCGCGGTTCCGCAGCCGGCGGGGGTTGACCTGGCGGCGCAGGGCGGCTGCTAGGAGCCGATGGTCAAGGTGGTCATCGTCGGCGGCGGCGCCCTGGGTTCGGCGGCCGCCTTCGCCCTCGCCGAGGCGGGCTGCGAGGTCACGGTCGTCGACCCCTCGCACAAAAACGCCTCGCAGGTGGCGGCCGGCATGCTGGCCCCGGCCATGGAGGCTGCGCTCGACCCGGCCGCAGCGCCGCATGCCGAGCTTCTGAGGCAGGCGCGGGCGGCTTGGCCCGCCTTCGCGGCCCGCGCCGGCATCGCCCTGTCCGCGAAGGGGGCCTGGGCCTTGGGCTCCGCGGGCTTCGTCGGACGAGTGCGCGAGCGCCTGGAGGCCGCCGGGTTCGAGGTCGGATCGCAGGACCTCGCCGACGCCCGCGCGGTCGTACCGGCCCTGGCCGCGGAGGTCGAGGCCGGGGTGTTCACCTCCGGGGACGCGGTCGTCGACGCACCGGCCAGCCTGGCGACCTTGCGTTCGCGGATCCTGGCGCGGGGCGGCCGCTGGCTGGCCGGCCGGGCGCAGGCGATCGCTCCGGGGCGCCTCCGGACCACCGAGGGCGATGTCCCATTCGAACGGTTGATCCTCGCGACAGGCGCCGGCAAGGGGCTGGTCCCCGACACCGAGGACCTCGAGTTCATCCGGGGGCACATCCTGAGGGCCGAAGCCTTCACCTATGACGGGCCGGTTCTGAGGGGGGAGGGCGTCTACATCGCGCCTGCCGCCCGTGGCGTTCGAATCGGGGCGACGATGGAGCCTGCGGCCTATGGCCTCGACCCCTCGAACGACAAGGCGGACGAGTTGCGTGCTGCGGCGGCGCGCCTGCTGCCCTCCATCGCGGACGCGGCTGTCGAGGTTGACGTCGGCGTGCGCGCCGCCACGCCCGGCGGCCTGCCGTGGGTGGGCCCGGCCAGGGACGGCTCGACGCTGCTAGCGGTGGGCGCGCGGCGCAACGGCTGGCTGCTGGCCCCGCTGGTGGCCGAGGCGCTCAGCGCCTACGTCTTCGACAGGCCGCCGCCGAACGGACTGGGGGCCCTGGCGCCGGCGAGACGGAGGGGGCGGATGACGGACGATCTCTTTGCGGCCGATGCGGACGAACGCGGTCCGGACGAGGGGCTGAGCCACATCTTCTTCGCGATCCGGCCGCCGCCGGAGCTGGCGCTGGAGATTCACCGGTTCGCCGAGGCCGAGCGGCGCGACCGCGGCCTTCACGGGCGGGCGCTGCCTCCCGAGCGGCTGCACATGACGGCGGTTCCGCTGGGGGCCTACTCGCCGGAGATCGTCCACGAGACGCTCCGGGCGGCCGGCAAGGTCTTCGCCCCTGCGTTCGACATGGCGCTCGACCACGTGGGCAGCTACGAGCGCGGGCAGGGCGGCTCGCCCTATGTCCTGACGCCCGGCGCCTCGCCTGGGTTTGGCGCCATGCAGGCCGCCATCCACGCGGCCCTGCGCGGCGGCATGGCCTATCGCGGCAAGCTCTATTCGCCGCACATGACGCTGCTTTACGACCGCGAGGCGAGGCCCGGGCGCGCCATTCCGCCGTTCCGCTGGCGCGTGCGCGAGTTCGTGCTGATCCAGAGCCTGGTCGGCCAGACGATCCATCGCGAGCTCGGTCGCTGGCCGCTGGCCGACTGAGCGCGCCTCAGTCCAGGTTGAAGGTGATCGGAATGCGCACGCTGGCGCCGTCCACCGGGCGGCCGTCCTCAGTCTGCGGCTTCATCTGGAAATAGCCGGCGAGCTTCCTGGCCGCTTCGCCGAAGCCCATGTCCGACGGCGTCTCGGAGATCACCACACAGCCGCGCACCTTGCCGTCGGCGGC
>DASPLZ010000326.1:0-4919 GCA_035627295.1 Phenylobacterium sp.
GAGAGTTCCAGCATCTTCGGGTCGATCATGATGAACCGGCACTTCTCGGGCGGCAGCCGGTAGAGGATCGACAGGATCATGGCGTTGACGCCCACCGACTTGCCCGAGCCGGTGGTGCCGGCGACCAGCAGGTGCGGCATCTTCGAAAGGTCGGCCACATAGGGCTCGCCGCCGATCCCCTCGCCGAGGGCGACGGGGAGGGCCTGGCTCCCCTTCTCGTATTCGGGCGAGGCGAGCAGGTCGCGCAGATAGACCGTCTCGCGCTTGGCGTTGGGCAGTTCGATGCCGATGGCGTTGCGCCCGCCGACCACGCTGACCCGGCAGGCCGCGACGCTCATCGAGCGGGCGATGTCGTCGGCGAGCGCCACGACCCGGGCGTGCTTCACCCCAGCGGCCGGCACCAGCTCATAGAGGGTGACCACCGGACCGGGGCGGATCTGGTCGATCTGGCCGCGGACGCCGAACTCGGCCAGCACGCTTTCCAGGAGCTGGGCGTTCTGGCGCAGCGCCCCTTCGTCGAAGGCCGCCGAGCGGGGCTTGGGCTTGGCCAGCATGTTGAGCTCGGGCATCGAGAAGCCGGCCGGCTTGACGAACTCGAAAGCGCCCTGGTTCTCGCGGCTCTCGCGGCCGGAATCGCGCGGCGCCTTGGGCTGGCGGATGTTGAGCGGCGCGGCGGGCGTGGAGGCTGCAGGCTCGGCGACGTCGAACGGCGGGTCGTCGTCGTCGAACTGCGGCTCGGCGCCGAAGGCCAGGGGACGCGCGACGGCCGCGTCGGCCTTGCGCGCCGGCTTGCGGGCGACGGCGGCGGGCCTGGCCGCCGGTTCGCTGTGCAGGGCCTCATGCAGCCGGTCGACCAGGCCCTGGACGAGGCCAGTGGCGAAGACCAGCGCCGCTCCGCCGAGGACGCCGAAGACCGAGGCCGAGATCAGGGCGGCGTCCGGCGCGCCGATCCACTCGAGCCCGCTCACGGCCCAGCGCAGCAGGCTGTCGCCCCAGAGACCGCCGAGGCCGCTGGCGATCTGCCAGCCTTCCGGCGTCGGCCCGGCCGAGAGGGCCGCCGCCACCAGCACCACCCCGGCGGCGCCGACGACGGCGCGGCGGCGCAGGCCCCGGCGCCCGGAGATCGGCCGCACGGTCATCAACCGGGTGAGGCCGATGGTGACCACGATCATGGCGGCGATGACCGCCGCCACGCCGAACGACTGCAGGGCGAGGTCGGCGACCAGGGCCCCCGGCAGGCCCAGCCAGTTGGCGGGGACCGCCTCGGAGGCGGTGTTGAGGCTGGGGTCGGCGGCGTTGTAGCTGGCGAAGGCGGCGACCAGCAGCAGCCCGAAGCCGGCGACCAGCCCGCCCCGGAACCGCACGGTGGAGGGGTGCTCCCAGGCGGTGCGCAGCACTTCGGCCGCCAGCTCGCCCCCGGTTTTCCGCGCCGTCCGCGCCATGCCCGCTTCCCTGCAAGGATACTGAGCGGCCCTTGTCGCGCGGGGAGGGTTAAGGGGCGTTTACCTCGCCGGCGGTGAAATCCCTGCGATGGCGCTTGTCGGCCCGAGGCGGCGCATCCTAGTTTGTGGCCGATGTGGGGCTCGTTGACCAACAACGCCGTGAAGGGAGTGGCCCTCCTCTTGGCGGCCGTGGCGCTCCTGGGGTTCTACCTCGGCGTTCGCGGGGCTATGCCCGCGGCCAGCGACGCCGAGGAGAGCGCGCCGGCGGCGGCGTCCACCACCGGCCCGGTGCAGGACGTGCAGCCGATCCAGGAGATCATCCCGCCGCCGCCGGCGCCCGAGCCGAAGGCCGCGAACGCCAACCTCGCGGCCAACAAGGCGGCCGAAGAGGACGAGGACGACGAAGACGAAGCGGACGAGCCGGCCCCTCTGCCGCCGCCGGTGAAGACGCCCCGTCCTCCCGCGACCAACAGCGCGCCGGCCGATCCGATCGGCAATCTGATCCAGCAACCGCCGCCGGAAGAGACCCCGCCCGAGCCGGTGCCCTTCTAAGCCTCAAGGCTTGCGGAACACCGCCGAAGCGGACAGCGCCAGCATGCCGTTTTCGCCGACCGCTTCGGCGCGGGCGAAGACCAGGGTGCGGGTGGTCCGGTCGATCGTCGCCTGCACGGTGACCGCGCCCGTGGCCCCGGACCCATAGTCCAGCGTCACGGTGACCGGCGGCAGGTCGGCCCCGACCAGGTCCTTCAGGGCGGCCTCGAGGGCGGCGGCGTGGGGGAACAGCGAACTCATCGGGCGCGCTGATACGCAAAGCGCGGGCAAAGAAAAAGGGCGGCGGACCTGGAGAAGTCCGCCGCCTCAAGGCTCAGGCTCGAAAATGTAGGGCTGGGAGGGCGCCTAGCGGTTCGCGACCTGGGTGCCGACCGGCAGATCGCCGTTGCAGCGGGCGAGCTTGTCGCCGTCGAGCTGCTTGCGGATATCGCCGAAGGTGGAGACCGCGCCGACTTCCTTGGTCAGCTCCTTGCAGGCGTTGGCCGAGATCGTGCGCGAGGTGGGGGCCTGCGCCACGCAGGTGGTGTCGAGGCAGTTGAACACCGCGCCGCCGGCGATGACCTTGGTCGGGCCGCTGACGGGGGTGACGAGTTTGGCGGTGACTTCCGCGGCCATGGCGCCACCGGCGCAGGCGAGCGAGATCGCGGCCGCAGCCGCGGCGATCGAAAACTTCATGGGACCTATTCTCCGGCGTTCGGGGAGTGACTATGTGCAATCTACTGCGCCCGGCCGTGCCGCCTTTGGGCGCCGACGCCGGTATCCCCACCGACCTCAGCGACGTCACAACTAAGCACCGCTAAGATAACAGTGCTTAGATTGCTGGCAAGCGCTTTTTTCGTGTTCGCCACGAAAAGCGCACGTTCATCTCTCGTAAACCCTGTCGGGCGCTTCCTCGCGCCCAACTACGCTCGCGCCGCGAGCGATCACCGGAACGATCGAAGAGACGCCAGAATGGCCGACGGCCGCCACGATCCGCGCCCGCCGCGCAAGCGCCGCGGCCTCATCGGCAACCTGATCTACTGGGGCCTGGTGTTGGGCGTCTGGGGGCTGATCTTCGGGGTCGCCTTCCTGGCCGTCTTCGCCCGCGACCTGCCTGACACCTCGACCCTCAACGACGTCGACCGGCAGGCCTCCATCGCCTACCTCGACCGTTCCGGCGGCGTCATCAGCGTGCGCGGCAGCCAGTTCGCCCCGCCGGTCGATCTCGACAAGCTGCCGCCTTACGTCCCGAAGGCCTTCATCGCCATCGAGGACCGGCGCTTCTACTACCACCCCGGCTTCGATCCCATCGGCATCATGCGCGCCCTCGTCGGCTACGCGCGCGAGGGCCGGATCGTCGGCGGCGGCTCGACCATCACCCAGCAGCTGGCCCGCAACCTGTTCCTGACCCTGGACCAGAACCTCAAGCGCAAGGCCCAGGAGCTGATCCTGGCCGTCTGGCTGGAGATGAAGTTCACCAAGAAGGAGATCCTCGCCCTCTACCTGAACCGGGTCTATTTCGGCGGCGGGGCCTACGGCATCGAGGCGGCCGCCCAGCGGTTCTTCAACAAGCCGGCCTCCGAGCTGACGCTGGCCGAGGCCGCCCTCTTGGCCGGCTCGATGAAGGGGCCGTCGCGCTACAGCCCCATCTCCTCCGGCGACCGGGCCGCCAAGCGCGCCATGCTGGTGCTCGACGCCATGGTCGAGACCGGCGCGATCACCGAGGAGGAGCGGGCCGAGGCGCTGAAGAAGCCGGTGCGGGTCTCCTCGACCCTGGCCAACCAGCGGGCGCAGTACTTCACCGACTGGATCGACGGCCAGGTGCGCTCCCTGGTCGGCGAGCCGACCCAGGACCTGGTGGTCGAGACCACCCTGGACCTGCCCATCCAGACCGCCGCCGAACGGGCCATCCGCGCCGGGGTCGCCAAGTCCGACCGCCAGGCCGCCCTGGTGGCCCTCGACGGCGAGGGCCGCATCCGCGCCTATGTCGGCGGCGCCAACTACAACGAAAGCCAGTTCGACCGGGCGACCACCGCGCGGCGGCAGGCCGGCTCGGCCTTCAAGCCCTTCGTCTACCTGACCGCCATGGAGCAGGGACGCACCCCCGACGTGCAGACGGTCGACGAGCCGGTCACCATCGGCAACTGGAGCCCGAAGAACTACACCAACGACTTCCGCGGCCCGATGACCCTGCAGACGGCCCTGGCGCTGTCGATCAACACCGTCGCGGCCCGCCTCGCCAGCGAAGTCGGCACCGGCAACGTCGCCCAGACGGCGCGCAGGCTCGGCATCGCCTCGCCGATCCAGCAGGACCCCTCCATGGCGCTGGGCGCCGTCGAGGTGAGCCCGTTGGAGATGGCCCAGGCCTACGCCCCCTTCGCCAATGGCGGGCACCTGGCCAAGGGCTACGGCATCGAGCGCATCCGCACCTCGGGCGGCAAGGTGCTCTACGACCACTCGATGGACGCCGCCCCCCGGCCGCAGGTGATCGGCACGCCGGCGCTGCAGTACATGAACCAGATGATGCGCCAGGTGATCGCCGGCGGCACCGGCACGCGCGCCCGCGTCCAGGGCTACGACATCGCCGGCAAGACGGGCACCACCAGCGACTACCGCGACGCCTGGTTCGTCGGCTACACCGGCGGCTTCGTCACCGCGGTGTGGGTGGGCCGGGACGACAACACCCCGATGCGCCGGGTCACTGGCGGCGGCGCCCCGGCGGAGATCTGGCGGAACTTCATGGCCGCCGCCCTGCCGCGGCTGAACGCCCCGGCGATTCCCGGAGGCGCGGCCCCCGTGGCCCCGCCTAGCGACGATCCGATCGGCGACATCATCGCCGGCGACCAGGCCCCGCCCGGCGACCAGGATCCGGTCCCGCTGGAGCCAGACGACCCCTCGGTGGCCCCGCCGCCGAAGACCGAGGAAGAACCGGTTCCGTTCTGAGTT
>DASPLZ010000327.1:0-6816 GCA_035627295.1 Phenylobacterium sp.
CCGCCGCCTCCCCCGCCGCCGCCGCCTCCGCCGCCGCCGCCGGCTTACGAGGCCAAGCAGTTCATCGTGTACTTCCCGTTCGACCAGTACGTGCTGACGCCTGAGGCCCAGCAGGTCGTGCAGGAAGCCGCGTCCTACGCCTCCGCCGGCAACGCCACCCGCGTTGTGGTGGTCGGCCACACCGACTCCTCGGGCTCGAACGCCTACAACGTTCGCCTGTCCGAGCGCCGCGCCAAGGCTGTCGCCGACGCGCTGGTCGGCCTGGGCGTCCAGGGCGGTGCGCTGCAAGTCGACTGGAAGGGCGAGACCGAACTCGCCGTCGCCACCGGCGATGGTGTGAAGGAACCGCTGAACCGTCGTTCGACGATCGACATCAACTTCTAAGTCGATCTCGAGCAGCGAAGCTCAAAGCGAGGGCCCGGCGGAAACGCCGGGCCCTTTGCTTTTGAGCATCCTTCCCCCGCTACGGGGGAAGTGGCCTGAGACGCCGCAGGCGGCGAAGGTCGTTGGGGGAAGTGGGAGACCTAGTCTCAGGGCTCCCCCATCGACCCTCGGCTTCGCCTTCGGGCCACTTCCCCCGTATCGGGGGAAGGATGGCCGGAGTCCCTCCGCTCCGATCACCCGCCAACTCGGCAGAACGCGCGCGATGCCGACGCCCAGGCGGACGCCCAGGGGAGCCCATGCCTTAGCCTCCGCGGCCCGGCGCAAGAATCCTCCCCTTGCATCGCGCCGCACGTCGGATATCTGCCCGCCATGAACTGGGACGCGCTCGACGCCGCCAAGTTCGCCGACGAGCGCGAGGCCGTCGGCGCACTCCTCAAGGACGCCCCGCTTTCGCCGAAGCAGCGCGGGGCGGTGCTGGACGACGCGGCCGACCTGGTCCGCCAGGCCCGGGCCAGCGCCCAACGTCAGGGCGTGGTGGAGAGCTTCCTGCAGGAGTTCAGCCTCGACACCCGCGAGGGCCTGGCGCTGATGTGCCTGGCCGAGGCCCTCCTGCGCACCCCCGACGAGGAGACCCGCGACCGGCTGATCGCCGAGAAGATCGCCTCGGCCGACTGGGCGAGCCACCTGGGGCGCTCCGACAGCCTCTTGGTCAACGCCTCCACCTGGAGCCTGATGCTCACCGGCAAGCTGGTCGAGCCGGACGAGGCCGTGCGCCGCGACCTCGGCGGCTTCCTGCGGGGCCTCGCCGCCCGGCTCGGCGAGCCGGTGATCCGCCAGGCCGTCGGCGCGGCCGTGCGCATCATGGGCGAGCAGTTCGTGCTCGGCCGCACCATCGAGGCCGCCCAGAAGCGCGCCAGGAACGAGGGCTTTTCCTGCTCCTTCGACATGCTGGGCGAAGGCGCCCGCACCGAGGCCGACGCGGACCGCTACGAGGCCGCCTACGCCGCGGCCCTGGCGGCCATCGCCGGCGGGCGCAGCGGCGAGCCGCCGGAGGCCGGCCACGGCCTTTCGGTGAAGCTCTCGGCCCTCTGCCCGCGCTACGAAGCCCGCCTTGAGGAGCGCGTCTTCGAGGGCCTCTTCCCCCGCGTGCAGCGCCTCGCCACCGCCGCCGCGGCCGCCGACATCAACTTCACCATCGACGCCGAGGAGGCCGACCGCCTCGTCATCTCCCTGAAGCTCCTCGAAAAGCTGGCCCGCGACCCGGGCCTCGGCGACTGGGCCGGCCTCGGCCTCGCCGTCCAGGCCTACCAGCGCCGCGCGCCCCAGGTGATCCGCCAGCTCACGGCGCTCGCCCGCTCCACCGGTCGCCGCCTGATGGTGCGGTTGGTCAAGGGCGCCTACTGGGACTCGGAGATCAAGCGCGCCCAGGTCGCCGGCCTGCCGAGCTACCCCGTTTACACCACCAAGGCCGCGACCGACGTCTCGTACCTGGCCTGCGCCCGCCTCCTGGTCGAGGCCTCGCCCGCCCTCTACCCGCAGTTCGCCACCCACAACGCCCACACCCTGGCGGCCGTCCGGCGCCTGGCCGAAGACGCCGGCGCCCCCATCGAGTTCCAGCGCCTTCACGGCATGGGCGAGGCCCTCTATCGCGCGGCTGGCGAACGCTACGGCGGCCAGCGGCTGCGCGTCTACGCCCCGGTCGGCGGCCACGAGGACCTCCTGCCCTATCTGGTCCGGCGCCTCTTGGAGAACGGCGCCAACACCTCCTTCGTCCACGCCCTGCTCAACGAAGCCGTGCCGGTCGAGAAGGTCGTCGCGGATCCCATCTCCGCCGTCGAGGCCGCCGGCGGCGCGCCGCACCCGCGCATCCCCGCCCCCCGCGACCTCTACGGCCCCGCCCGCGCCAATTCGCAAGGCGTCGACCTCTCCATCGCCGCCGAGCGAGAGCGGCTGGAGCGCGCGGTCGGCCAGGCCGCGGCTGCGCCCTGGCGCGCCGGGCCGATCATCGCCGGCGTCGAGGCGCAGGGCCTGCCCGAGGTCGAAGCCTTCAGCCCGGCCGACCGCGCCCGCCGCATCGGCAAGGTCGCCGTCGCCGCGCCGGAGCATGTCGACGCCGCCTTCCAGGCCGCCGCCGCCGCCCAGCCCCTGTGGGACCAGGCCGGCGGCCCGGCCCGCGCCCGGATTCTGCGCGCCATGGCGGGCGCCCTGGAGGCGAACCGCGACCCGCTGATCGCGCTCGCCGCCCTCGAAGCCGGCAAGACCCTCGCCGACGGCGTCGCCGAGGTGCGCGAGGCCGCCGACTTCTGCCGCTACTACGCCATGCTGGCCGAGCGGCAGTTCGGCGAACCGGAGACCCTGCCCGGCCCGGTCGGCGAGACCAACCGGCTGGAGCTCGCCGGCCGCGGCGTCTTCGCCTGCATCAGCCCGTGGAACTTCCCGCTGGCCATCTTCACCGGCCAGATCGCCGCGGCCCTGGCCGCCGGCAACGCCGTGGTCGCCAAGCCGGCCGAGCAGACCCCGCTGATCGCCGCCGAGGCCGTGCGGCTCTTCCACAAGGCGGGCCTGCCCCCTGGCGTGCTCAACCTCCTGCCCGGCGAGGGCGCGGCGGTCGGCGGCCCGATGACCCGCCACCCGCTCTGCGCGGGCGTGGCCTTCACCGGCGGCACGGACACCGCCCGGGCGATCAACAAGGGCCTGGCGGACCGCGACGGCCCGATCATCCCCTTCATCGCCGAAACCGGCGGCCTCAACGGCATGTTCGTCGACACCACCGCCCTGCGCGAACAGGTGATCGACGACGTGATCGCCTCGGCCTTCGGCTCGGCCGGCCAGCGCTGCTCGGCCCTGCGCCTCGTCTTCCTGCCCAGGGACACCGCCGATGAGGTGATCGCCGGCCTCATCGGCGCCATGGACACGCTTACGCTCGGCGACCCCGGCGACGGGCGAACCGACATCGGCCCGGTGATCGACGAGGAGGCCCGCGAGGGACTGGAGAAGCACCTTACGCGCCTCCACGCCGAGGCCAGGGTGCTGCGCCAGCTGCCCGCGCCGGAGGGCGGGGTCTTCTTCGGCCCGGTGCTGGCCGAGGTCCCCAGCGCCGATTTCCTGGAGCGCGAGGTCTTCGGGCCGATCCTGCACGTCGTCCGCTACGACCCGGCCGATCTGCCCAAGGTCGCCGGTCAGCTCGCCGCCCGCGGCTATGGCCTGACCCTCGGCGTCCACAGCCGCATCGACGGTTTCGCCGAGGAGGTCCGCCGCCTGGTTCCGGCCGGCAACGCCTACGTCAACCGCACCATCATCGGCGCCGTGGTGGGGGTGCAGCCCTTCGGCGGCGAGGGCCTCTCCGGCACCGGCCCCAAGGCCGGCGGGCCGCACAGCCTGCTGCGCTACGCCGTCGAACGGGCGGTCAGCGTCAACATCTCCGCCCAGGGCGGCGACCCGGCGCTGCTGAACCTCAATCCCTGACTCCCTCCCCCTTGAGGGGAGGGGCTTCCGCGCTCAGGTCAGGAGAATCCACACCCCTATCCCCGCAAAGCACGCCGCCGCCAGAATGCGGATCAGCTTCAGCGGCAGCCTGGTCGCCGCCGCCTCGCCCAGCCAGACGGCCGGGGCGTTGGCGATCATCATCCCCAGCGTTGTCCCGGCCGCCACCATGAGGATGTCGTGGAAACGCGCGGCGAGGGCGACGGTGGCGACCTGGGTCTTGTCGCCCATCTCCACCAGGAAGAAGGCGATGGTGGTGGTCCAGAAGATCGACTGGCCCGAGCGCGCCGGCGGGGCCTCGTCGTCCTCGAACTTGTCGGGGATCAGCGCCCAGATCGCGAAGGCGATGAAGGCCGCCCCCAGCACCCATTTCACCCACGGCCCTTCGAAGAACCGGCCGGCCACCGCGCCGACCGTCGCGGCCATGGCGTGGTTGGCCAGGGTGGCGACCAGGATGCCCGCCAGGATCGGCCAGGGCCTTCGGAACCGGGCGGCCAGCAGCATGGCGAGCAGTTGGGTCTTGTCGCCGATCTCGGCGATGGCCACCAGGCCGGTGGAGACGAGCAGGGCTTCCATAATCTGTCCGCCGGGGTCGGTTCGCGCATACCAATGGCCTTCCGCGCCGCCGACCCCGATGATCGACGCACGAAAGCCAAAGGTCTCGCCAAGCACTGCCGGACACGCCATGCCCCGGAGGGCAAGTTTGTTGACGTATCCCCCGCTGATCGGCGCGGGCGGCTACTCCCCAGTGACGGGTCGTCGCATACCCCGCGGCCCCATCCTCCGCAAGTCCTTGACCCGTAAGGGACGCCGATCCGTCAAGCCGCGCGTTAACACTTTGGTGACAAAAAAGTCCGCCCCGGACCCCGATATTCCGTTGACGACTCCTTAGGGCTCATGTCCCCATATGTTGTGTGGCGCTGGGGGCAGCGCTCTAGGGCTAGTGGTTTGTGACAGAACTTTCTCCCTAGGAAACGGCTGAAAGATATAGGTTTTGGTCACCATGAGCGGCGGCGAAGCGGTTAGACTGTCGGCGGAGGAAGCGGCCCGGGCGAGCGCCCCGAGGGCTGAACGACCGCAGCTGCAGCTGGTCCGCAAGGTCGAGGTCGACCGCAGCCGCGACGCCCTCCTGACCGACTTCGGCAAGACCACCCTGGAGGACCGTTATCTGCTGGCCGGCGAGTCCTACCAGGACATGTTCGCCCGCGTCGCCACCGCCTACGCCGACGACGCCGACCACGCCCAGCGCATCTACGATTACATCTCCAACCTCTGGTTCATGCCGGCCACCCCGGTGCTCTCCAACGGCGGCGCCAATCGCGGCCTGCCGATCTCCTGCTTCCTCAATGCGGTGCCCGACAGCCTGGAAGGCATCACCGGCGTCTGGAACGAGAACGTGGCGCTGGCCTCCAACGGCGGCGGCATCGGCACCTACTGGGGCGGCGTGCGCTCCATCGGCGAGAAGGTGAAGGGCGCCGGCCAGACCAGCGGCATCATCCCCTTCATCCGCGTGATGGATTCGCTCACCCTCGCCATCAGCCAGGGCTCGCTGCGCCGCGGCTCGGCGGCGGTCTATCTCGACATCCACCATCCGGAGATCGAGGAGTTCCTCGAGATCCGCAAACCGTCGGGCGACTTCAACAGGAAGTCCCTGAACCTGCACCACGGCATCTCGATCACCGACGAGTTCATGGAGGCGGTGCGCGACGGCGCCCTGTTCGGCCTGCGCTCGCCGAAGACCAAGGAAGTGGTCAAGGAGGTCGACGCCCGCACCCTCTGGCAGAAGATCCTCGAGATCCGTCTGCAGACCGGCGAGCCCTACCTGATCTTCTCCGACACGGTGAACCGCGCCATGCCGGCGCACCAGCGCGAGCTCGGCCTGTCCGTCCGCCAGTCGAACCTCTGCTCGGAGATCATGCTGCACACCGGCAAGGACCACCTGGGCAAGGAGCGGACCGCGGTCTGCTGCCTCTCCTCGGTCAACGCCGAGAAGTTCCTGGAATGGCGCGACCATCCGACCTTCGTGGAAGACGTGATGCGCTTCCTCGACAACGTGCTGCAGGACTTCATCGAGCGCGCGCCGCCGGAAATGGCCAACGCCGTCTACGCCGCCACCCGCGAGCGGTCGGTGGGCCTGGGCCTCATGGGCTTCCACTCCTTCCTGCAGAGCCAGAACGTGCCCTTCGAGAGCGCGCTCGCCAAGAGCTGGAACATGCGGCTCTTCAAGCACCTGCGCCGCCAGTGCGACGCCGCCTCCCGCACGCTCGCCGCCGAGCGCGGCCCCTGCCCGGACGCGGCCGACCGCGGCGTCATGGAGCGCTTTTCCCACAAGCTCGCCATCGCCCCCACCGCCTCGATCTCGATCATCTGCGGCGGCACCTCGGCGGGCATCGAGCCAATCCCGGCCAACATCTACACCCACAAGACCCTCTCGGGCTCCTTCGCGGTGAAGAACCCCTACCTGGAGGCCCTGCTGGAAGAGCGCGGCGCCAACACCCCGGCGGTGTGGGACTCCATCCTGCAGAACGAGGGCTCGGTGCAGCACCTCGATTGCCTCAGCCAGGACGACAAGGACGTCTACAAGACGGCCTTCGAGATCGACCAGCGCTGGGTGATCGAGCTGGCGGCCGACCGCACGCCCGACATCTGCCAGTCCCAGTCGGTCAACATCTTCCTGCCCGGCGACGTCGATAAGTGGGACCTGCACATGCTGCACTGGCAGGCCTGGGAGCGGGGCTGCAAGAGCCTCTACTACCTGCGCTCCAAGTCGGTGCAGCGCGCGGCCTACGCCGGCGGCGAAAACCTCGCGGCCTCGTTCGAGGCCGGCGAAAAGACCGATTACGAGGAGTGCCTGGCCTGCCAGTAGGGGTCAGGCGGGCTCCAGCGCGCTTACCGGCACGATCAGCTTGACCTTCAGGCCGATGCCTTCGGCGTCGAAGACGAGCCGCG
>DASPLZ010000328.1:0-4641 GCA_035627295.1 Phenylobacterium sp.
CGGCGGCGCGGCGGCCCTCCTCCAGCCAGACGCCGCGCCAGATGCAGGCGCCGGAGGCGCGCATCCTGAGGCGCGCGGCGATCTCGTGGCCCGGCTCCTGGGGGCGCAGCAGGTCGTCGGCCAGGGCGCGGTCCTGCGGCAGCACCAGGGCGCGCAGGGCGGCGGAGGAGCAGTCGGGGGCGAGCGGGCCGAGGCCCAGGGCGCGGGAGGCGCCGGTCAGGCGCAGGCGGTCGGCCTCCGGCTCCCACAGCCACAGGGCCACGTCGGCGGCGCCCAGGGCCTCCAGCGTGGTGGTCGCGTCCCAGATCCAGCGGTCGTTGGCCATCGCACCACGGCAAGCCGGGGCGTCATGCGCCGGCCCGTTTCAGAACTCGTCCGCGCGCCGATTCCCGTCGAGCGGGGAGACCAGGCCGAACAGGACATGGTCTCGCCAAACGCCGTTAATTTTCAGATAAGCCTGAGCGTAGCCCTCCTCCGCGAAGCCCGCCTTCTTGAGGAGGCTGCGGGAGGCCTCATTGGTCGGGATGCAGGCCGCTTCCAGGCGGTGCAGGCCGAGGGTTCGGAAGGCGAAACCCGTCAGCGCCTTCACCGCCGCCAGCGTATGGCCGCGCCGCGCGAAGGGCTGGCCCGACCAGTAACCCACCGACCCGGTCTGGGCGACGCCGCGTCGGACGTTGGAAAGGGTGATGCCGCCGGTCAGCGCGTCGTCGACGGTGCGGAAGACGAAGAAGGGGTACGCCTGGCCCAGGTCCATGTCCCGCTGGTAGGCCCCGAGCCGGCGGCGGAAGGCGGCGCGGGTCAGGTCGTCGGACGGCCAGACCGGCTCCCACGGCTGCAGGAACTCGCGCGAGCGGGCGCGCAGGTCCCGCCATTCCAGATAGTCGGAGGGCTTGGGCGGGCGCAGGCGCACGCCATCGCCCTCGATGCGGAAGGCGTTGTCCGGGCGTGTCCAGTCGAGCAGCGCCATGGGGAGAGTTAAGCCGCTCTCGGGAATTCCGCCAAGCGCCCGCACGATCGCGGGCGCATGCGGAACGGCCCTGCGTCCTTCGAGACGCCCGCTTCGCGGGCCCTCAGGATGACTGATTCAGTAAGGCTCAACCCACCTAGTCATGGTGAGGAGCGGCCCGCAGGGACGCGTCTCGAACCACGCAAGGCCGTTCAGCCGCACCGGCAGCCTCTCAGAACCCCCGCATCTCCGCATAGGCCTCGAACGGGTCCCGCCGGGCGCGGAGCGTGTTGATCGGATGGCCCTCGTCCGCATGGCCCAGCGCCATGCCGGAGAAGATCATGTGGTCGTCCGGGAAGCCCAGCACCTCGGCGAGCAGCTTCGGATAGCGGGCCCAGTACTCCTGCGCGCAAGTGGCGAGTCCCCGCTCGGCGGCGAGCAGCATCAGGGTCTGCATATACATGCCGACGTCCGACCACTGCGGCGGGCCCAGCTTGCGATCGAGGCAGAAGAAGAGGCCGACGGGGGCGCCGAAGAGCTCGCCGTTCTTGGCCAGCTGGCGCAGGCGGGCGGGCTTGTCCTCGCGGGGGATCGAGATGGTGGCGTAGAGGTCTTCGCCGTTCTGGAAGCGCCGCGTGCGGAAGGGATCCCAGAGGTTGGGCGGATAGACGTCGTACTCCGGCGGGTCGCCCATCGGATTGGCGCGCACGCGGGCCTTCAGGTCCTCCAGCGGCTGGCCGGCCAGCGCATAGACCCGCCACGGCTGCAGGTTGCCGCCGGAGGGCGCAAGGTGCGCGAGTTCAATGACCTCCCTCACCACCTCGCCCGGGACCGGGTCGGGCCTGAAGGCGCGGATGGAGGTGCGGGCGCGGACGGCGTCGGTGACGTTCATGACGCCAGCATGGCGTGACGACGCCGCGTAAGAAAACCCCCTCCCCGAGGCTCTCGGGGAGGGGGCCAGGAGCGGCTGGGCGCCGGCGCCGCGCATCGTCGGGGAGGAGACGATCCTGCGCGGGGGTCGATGGCTGGCGCCCGCCGGGTCTAGTGCGCGCCCTCGGTCACCGCGTGCAGGCGGGCGTAGGGACCGCCGGCGTTGACCAGTTCGCGGTGATTGCCCTCCTCGACGATCCGCCCCTTGTCGAAGACCAGGATGCGGTCGGCGCTGCGGATGGTGGACAGGCGGTGGGCGATGACGATGGTCGTGCGGCCGACCATCAGCTCCTCCACCGCCGCCTGCACCTGCTTCTCGGTCTCCACGTCCAGCGAGGAGGTGGCCTCGTCGAGCACCAGGATCGGCGCGTCCGCCAGGAAGGCCCGGGCGATCGCCACCCGCTGGCGCTCGCCGCCGGAGAGCTTCACCCCCCGCTCGCCGACGAGGGTCGCGTAGCCCTGCGGCAGCTTGGCGATGAAGTCGTGCGCGCGGGCGCGGCGGGCCGCCAGCTCGATCTCCTCGGGGGTGGCGTCGGGCCGGGCGTAGGCGATGTTCTCCGCGATCGAGCGGTGGAACAGCGCCGGATCCTGCGGCACCACGGCGATGGCGCGCCGCAGCGAGCCCTGGGTGACGCCGGCGATGTCGATCCCATCGATCAGGATACGGCCGCCCTGCAGGTCGTAGAGACGCTGCACCAGCTTGACGAAGGTGGTCTTGCCCGAGCCCGTGGGCCCGACCAGCGCCACCCGCTCGCCCGGCCGGATGGTCAGGGAGAAGTCGCTGTAAAGCTGGCCGCCCTGGTTCTCGTAGCCGAACGAGGCGCGCTCGAAGACGATCTCGCCCATTTCGCCCAGGAAGTCCGGCGCGCCGGGCTTGTCGGCCAGCTGCGGCGGCGTGCGGGCGAAGACGGCCACGTCGAGCGTGTCGTCCAGGCCCCGCTGCAGCATGCGGGTGATCTCCGAGAAGTTCCTCATATAGCCGGCCATCAGCATGAAGCTGGTGATGGCGAAGGCCACGTCGCCGGGGGTCGCCGTCCCCTGCGCCCAGGCGTGCACGACGAAGCCCGTCAGGCCCGCCTGCAGCACGAGCAGCAGGAAGTTCTGGATCACGCCCACGGTGTTGAAGCGGTTCCAGGTGCGCGAGACCGCTCGCTGCCATTCGGCCGCCAGCTTGCCGAACCGCGCCTCCTCGCGCGCCTCGGCGCCGAAGCCCTTGACCACCGCGTTGCCGCTGATGGCGTCGGCCAGGGCGCCGCCGATGCGGGTGTCGAGGGCGTTGGAGATCAGGTTGACCGGCCGGATGTAGTAGCGCGTCGCCAGGATGTTGTAGGTCATGAAGATCACGACCACGCTCGCCACGAACACGCCCGCCAGCGGCCAGCGCACCCCCATCGAGACCGCCATGCCGCCCAGCACCAGCAGGGTGGGGATCAGCATGATCAGGATGGCGTCCGTCACCATGTCGTAGCCCCACATGGCGCGCGTCACCTTGCGCACGGTGGAGCCGGCGAAGTTGGAGTTGTGCCACTCCGAGGAGAAGGACTGGACGTTCTTGAACCCCTCGTCGGCGATCTGCTGCATGTTGGTGGAGCTGAACACGTTCAGCGCGCGGAACCCGAAGGTCCGCACGGTGTAGAACGCGAGGTACAGCCCGGTCAGCGCCGCCCAGGCGACCCAGGCGTTGTCGGCCACGCGCGCTGGATCGGCCACCGCGTTCACCAGGGCGCGGCTCGCCCAGGGGATCGCGATGTCGCAGGCCGTGGAGACCAGGAAGAGCGCCATGATCCAGGTGAGGCGCCCCGGCTGCAGCAGCCACTTCTTCCAGATGTAGCCCAGCACCTGGGTGTTGGTGAGGACGCGCGGGCCGCGATCGTCCTCGTCGTCGTAAATCTCGCTCATGAGAAGCGTCCGAAGCTCGGCCTTTTACGGCCGTTATGGAATTGGTCACGGGCGGCCGCGCGCGTCGGAACGCGCGCAAGCGAAAGCCCGCTGCGAAAATCGGAGACTGGAGAGGGCCGGAGCGTGGTCCGGCGCGGATCGGCGGCAGTCACGGGGGATGTCCTGAGGTCGGAGGGCCTTGTCGGCGCCGGCCTCGGGTCCCTCGGACTTAACGGAAGCCGGTCGGCGCGATCATGCGGAGAGGCGGTCGAACGAAGCGGTTCATGCTGGCCCCTCCTTTCCGTTGGCGTGAGGACGAGCGGGAACCTAGGGAGCGTCGCGCAGCCGGTCAAGGCCAAGTTTGAACTTTACTGTATAGCCTAGCTGGCGGGTAGGACTGGCCTCGCCGCGCTCCGCTGCTAGAACCCTCGCAAAGAGGGAGAGCGGCATGGACCTGGGGCTCAAAGGCAAACGCGCGGTGGTGACCGGCGGCACGCGCGGCATCGGGCGGGCGATCGCCGACCTGCTGGCGGAGGAAGGCTGCGACGTGGCGATCTGCGCGCGCAACGCCGATCAGGTGAAGGAGGCCGTGACCGCCTTCGAGGCCAAGGGCGTGCGCGGCTACGGCCAGGCGTTCGATGTCGCCGACACCGCGGCCCTGACGGGCTTCGTGGACGCCGCCGCCGGCGCCTTCGGCGGCCTCGACATCTTCGTCTCCAACATCTCGGGCTCCATGGGCGGCGGCAACGACGAGGCGAGCTGGCGCACCGCCGTCGAGGTGGACATCCTCTCCACCGTCCGCGGCTGCGAGGCGGCCGTGCCGCACCTGGAGGCTTCCGGCGAGGGCGCGATCGTGGTGATCGGCACCGTCTCGGCGGTGGAGGTCT
>DASPLZ010000329.1:0-4984 GCA_035627295.1 Phenylobacterium sp.
AGACCATGCTGGGCGCAGGCGAGCACTTCGTCCTCGAGGTGCAGGGCGATTCGATGATCCAGGCCGGCATCCTCGACGGCGACTATGTGGTCATCAAGCGCACCGACGACGCCACCTCCGGCGAGATCGTGGTGGCCCTGGTGCAAGGTGAAGAGGCCACCCTGAAGCGCCTGCGCCGCAAGGGCGCCTCCATCGCGCTGGAGGCCGCCAACCCAGCCTACGAGACCCGCATCTTCGGCCCCGACCAGGTCGAGGTGCAGGGCCGCCTCGTCGGCCTCATCCGCCGCTACCACTGAACAGGTGCGCGCGGCGCGGCCTTGCGTGGTTCGAGGCACGGCCTGCGGCCGCCGTCACCATGACTAGGTCTGTGCTGCTTTAGTCATCCTGAGGGTCCGCGAAGCGGGCGTCTCGAAGGACGCAATGCGCCTCAGCGAATAGCACCAACATTGATCGTCCAGGGGCGGCGGCCCCTGAGATCATTCGCCCAGCGGACCTTCCAGCCCTCCGGCGTGCGCCAGAGCTCGGCCGAACCGCCGCGCGCGAAGTCGCGGGCGTCCAGCACGGCCGGCGCGGCGCAGGGCCCGGTGAGCGTGCTTCTCAGGATCACCAGGTCGGCGCGGCAGAGCTCGGCCAGCCGGGCCGGGTCGGGCGGCCGCTTGCTCCAGTTGGCGGCGACGGCCCACGGCGGGGATGCGCCCTGCGGCGCGCAGGACCAGCGGTCGCAGGCGAAGAGCCGGTCGCGCCGCCCGGTCTCCTCGGGGCTCGGCAAGACCAGGGCGCGCCGCCGCGACCAGAACTCCAGGGCGAAGGCCTTGGCGTCCGGCCGGAGGGGCGCCGCCGCCCGCCCCTCGCGCACCGCTACCGCGTCGCCGCCATCGGCGATCCACAGGTCCGGCGGCGCGGGCCTGGGCCAGAGGTTCACCGCCAGCGCCAGCGGCAGGCCGAGCCAGCGGAGCGGCCCGCGCCAGGCGCACAGGATCAGGATGCCGAAAAAGGCGACCGGCAAAGCAAGGCCCGGCGCGCTCGCGACCGTCAGGGTCGGCGGCGGCGAGCGGGCGGCAAGTTCGGCCACCCGCAGGATGCCTTCGATGCCGACCCCTGCGACGGCGAGCGGCGCTTCCCCCAGGCCGAAGGGCGCCAGCACCGCGCCGATCGCCAGCGCCGGCATCATCACGAAGGAGGAGATCGGGGCCGCGACCAGGTTGGCCGGCAGGCCCCAGGTGGAGACGCGGTTGAAGTGCTGGATGGCGAAGGGCCCGGTCGCCAGGCCGGCCACCAGCGAGACGCCGATGCTGAGCAGCAGCCAGACGCCCGCCGCCTGCACGAAGCGGATCGGCCAGGGCACGCTAATCTCCCGCGCCGGCCGCGGCCAGGCCTCGGCCAGGGCCACCAGGGCGGCGGTGGCGGCGAAGGACATCTGGAACCCCGGCTGGGCGACGGCTTCCGGCTGCAGGGTGATCACCACCAGGGCCGCCAGCGCCAGGTTGCGCAGCGAGAGCGCCCGCCGGTCGGCCAGGACGGCCGCAAAGGCGACGATGGCGGTCACCGCCGCGCGCACCGCCGGCGCGTCCCCGCCGGAGAGCGCCAGATAGGCCAGGGTCGCGGCGATGGCCGCGCCCGCGGCGACCTTCTTGCCGGAGACGCGGAGCGCCGCCCAGGGCCAGGCCGCTACCGCAAGCCGCACGGCCGCAAAGACGAAGCCGCCGACGATGGCCATGTGCAGGCCGGAGATCGAGATCAGGTGCGCCAGGCCCGAGGCGCGCATCGCCTCCACCTGCTCGGGCGGCACGAAGGCCTCGTGGCCGGTGACCATCGCCGCCGCCAGGCCGCCGGCGCGCGGTTCGGCCTGCTCATGGATCTTCTGCGCCAACGACCAGCGCATGGCGTTGAGCCGCATGGTCGCCGCCAGCCGCCAGGGCGCATCCGGCAGGTGGGCCTCGCGGGGACGGCCGACGGCGAATCCCACCCCGCCGACCCCGTGGAAGTAGGCGTCGCGGGCGAAGTCGTAGGCGCCGGGGCTGGCGGGGCCGGGCGGCGGGTTCAGCCGGGCGCGCACGACGATGGCCGACCCCGGCGTGGGCGGCGCGCCGCGCAGGCTGAGGCGCGCCCGCTTGGGCGTCTCGTCGGGGGGCAGGCCGCCGATCGCGACTGGCGCGATCAGTATGCGAGGGCCGGCCGCGCCTGGGCTCTCGATGTCGAGCACATAGCCGCTGACCAGCCGCGCGGTCTCGTCGGCCGGCGCCAGGGGCGCGGCGGCCTGCAGGGTGCGGCTCTTGGCGACGAAGGCGCCGGCGGCGAGAAAGGCCAGCAGGATCGCGCCCGCGGTCACCGCCCGGTTCCGCGATTTCAGCGTCGCGGCGCCCGCCCCGAGGATCGCGGCCAAGGCCGCCAGCGCCAGCGGCCAGAGCGGCGGCTCGAAGCGCAGGGCGAGATAGGCTGCCGCCCCCGCCCCATAGGCCGCCGGCGTCCAGAGCGGCGTGCGGTCGGCCTGCAGGGCCACCTGCGCGGCCAGCCACAGGCCCCATGATCTGGCGATGCGGGAAAGGCGCGTGTTATGAGGCGCGCCCGTTACGCCAGAGCCCGCTTCCTCGATGTCCCAACGCCCCGTCGTCACCCGTATCGCGCCCTCGCCGACCGGCATGATGCACATTGGCACCGCACGCACGGCGCTGTTCAACTGGCTTTATGCACGCCATACGGGTGGAAAGTTCCTGATCCGCATCGAGGACACCGACCGCGAGCGCTCCACCGAGGCGGCCGTGAAGGTGATCTTCGACGGCATGGCCTGGCTGGGGCTGGAGGCCGACGAGCCGCCGGTGTTCCAGGCGCAGCGTGCCGACCGTCACCGCGAGGTGGTGGCCGATTTGCTGGCCAAGGGCGCGGCCTACCGCTGCTACATGACCGTCGAGGAACTGGCCGCCGAGCGGGAGCTGGCGCGGGCCGAGGGCCGTGTGGTCCGCTCGCCCTGGCGCGACCAGCAGGCCGACTTCGGCGACAACCGGCCCTTCGTGGTGCGTTTCCGCAGCCCGCAGGAGGGCGACACCATCGTCCGCGACCTGGTGAAGGGCGACGTACGCTTCCAGAACAGGCAGCTGGACGACCTCATCCTGCTGCGCTCGGACGGCTCGCCGAACTACAACCTCGCCGTGGTGGTGGACGACCACGACATGGGCGTGACCCACGTGATCCGCGGCGACGACCACCTGAACAACGCCGCGCGCCAGAGCCTGATCTGGCAGGCCATGGGCTGGGAGCTGCCGGCCTTCGCGCACCTGCCGCTGATCCACGGACCGGACGGCGCCAAGCTGTCCAAGCGCCACGGCGCCCAGGCGGTGAGCGAGTTCGACGACATGGGCTACCTGCCCGAGGCCATGCGCAACTACCTGGCCCGGCTCGGCTGGGGGCATGGGGACGACGAGATCTTCTCAGATGAGCAGGCGATCGCCTGGTTCGACGTGGCCGACGTGGTCAGCGCGCCGGCGCGGCTCGACTGGGCCAAGCTCGGCCACCTCAACAACCACTACATCCGGCAGGCGGATGTCGGCCGGCTGGCGAAGCTGACCGCCGACATCCACACCGGCCGGGGATGGAACCTGCGGCCCGGCGACGAGGAGGTGCTGCAACGCACCATCCCGCTGGTCCGCGACGGCGCCAAGACCATGCTGGAGCTCGCCGACGCGACGGTCTTCGCGCTGAAGCCGCGGCCGCTGGAATTGCCTGAGAAGGCGCAGGCGCAGCTGACCGAGGAGACCCGCGAGCGGCTGTCGCGCCTGCGCGAACGCCTTGCCGCCGCGACGTTATGGGACGTGCCGGGCCTGGAAGCCGAGCTACGCGCCTTCGCCGAGGCGGAGGGCGTGGGCCTCGGCAAATTCGGCCCGGCCCTGCGCGCCGTGCTCTCCGGCGGCTCGCCGGCGCCGGACCTTGCCGGGGCCATGACGGCCATCGGTCACGAGGAAGCGATTGGCCGGATCGACGACGCTCTTTCGCAGGTGCGGTAAGTCGCTATAACGCTGCGCGAACGATTGTTTCATTTGAGCATTGGGAAGGCGGACTCATGGGCGAAACGGCCACGGTGAACATTGCGGGCAAGGCCGTCGAACTGCCGGTCCTGAAGGGTACGGTCGGCCCGGACGTGGTCGATATCCGCAAGCTCTACGGCGAGGCCGACGTCTTCACCTACGATCCCGGCTTCACCTCGACCGCCAGCTGCGAGAGCAAGATCACCTTCATCGACGGCGACCAGGGCATCCTGCTGCACCGCGGCTATCCCATCGACCAGCTGGCCGAGCAGTCCAGCTTCCTCGAGGTCTGCTACCTGCTGCTGCACGGCGAGCTGCCGAACGCCGCGCAGTTCGAGGAGTTCGACAACAACATCACCTATCACACCATGCTGCATGAGCAGTTCGATAGGTTTTTCGGGGGCTTCCGCCGGGATGCTCACCCGATGGCGATCATGGTCGGCGCGGTCGGCGCGCTGAGCGCCTTCTACCACGACTCGACCAACACCGACGATCCGCAGCAACGCATCATCTCGGCCCACCGGATGATCGCCAAGATGCCGACGATCGCGGCGCGGGCGTTCAAATATTCCCGCGGCCAGCCGTTCGTCTATCCGCGCAACGACCTCTCCTACGCCGAGAACTTCCTGCGCATGTGCTTCTCGGTGCCGGCCGAGGACTGGAAGCCGAACCCGGTCCTGACCAAGGCGATGGACCGCATCTTCATCCTGCACGCCGACCACGAGCAGAACGCCTCGACCAACACGGTGCGTTCGGCCGGCTCGTCGGGCGCCAACCCCTTCGCCTGCATCGCCGCCGGCATCGCCTGCCTCTGGGGCCCGTCGCACGGCGGCGCCAACGAGGAGGCGCTGAACATGCTGGCCGAGATCGGCTCGGTGGACCGCATCCCCGAGTACGTCCAGGGCGTGAAGGACCGGAAGTACCGGCTGATGGGCTTTGGCCACCGGGTCTACAAGAACTACGAC
>DASPLZ010000330.1:0-11722 GCA_035627295.1 Phenylobacterium sp.
CTTGTCGGCGTTGGCGAGGTAGCCGCGCAGCAGGCCCAGCTGGCTGTTGTTGACGTTGGCCTGGTAGTCGCGGATCTCGGTCCAGTAGCCGGTGACGTTCAGGGTCGCCCGGTGGTCCCAGAACTGCGACTTCACCCCGACCTCGAAGTGATCGACCTTCTCCGGCTTGATCGAGCCCACCGAGAGGATCGGCACACCTGCATTGTCCAGCGGCACGCCGTTCAGGTTGATGCCGCCGGTCTTGAAGGCCTTGGCGTAGGTCGCATAGGCCAGCAGGTCGCTGGTGATGTCATATGACAGGTTGAGGTCGTAGGAGAGGTTCCACTTCTCGAACTTCGGCTCGTAGAACTGCGGCGCGCGCACGCCGCGCTGGGCGACGATCCAGGGGTCGGTGGAGTAGGGGCCGGTGAACAGCACGAGCTGACGCGTGCCGTCGGAGGCCGTGCCGGTGACCACCGACTCATAGTGGCCGGTCTTCCTGTCGTAGTTGATCCGAAGGCCCGGCGAGATGGTCAGCCGGTCGGTGGCCTTCCAGTTCAGCTTGCCGAACAGCGCCAGGCTCGTGTTCTTCAGGAGGATGTCGTTGTTGGCCGTCAGGCGGTCGAGCACCGCCGGGATGCAGGCCAGGGTCGTCGGCGTGGCGCAGCCCGCCGCGCCCGGCGCGACATTGCCCGGATTGAGCGTCCAGCGACTGGCCGCCGGCCCCTGGCTCTCCACGCCGCTGGTGTGGAGCTTCTGGTAGAAGCCGAAGGCCCCGATCACATAGTCGTAGCGCTCGGCCTCGTAGGCGTAGCGCAGCTCCTGGGTGTACTGGTCCTGGTGCGTCGGGTTCATCGACTGCGGGGTGATCGGAAGGCCCGTGAAGTCGCGGTCGTTGGCCGGCCCCCAGTCCCAGAAGCGCCAGGCGCTCACCGAGGTGAACCGGCCGCTCCCCACGTCCCACTCGCCGACCAGCGAGACCCCGCCGTGCTCGTTGCGGGCGTTCAGCGCGGCGTCGACGTCGGTCAGCCGGTCGAAGGGATCGGTGCTCGGCGGGGCGTAGCCGAAGGCGGCGGCCAGGGCGGCGTACTGGCGGTTCAGCGGCCGCTGGGTGGGGCCGACGCGGGCGTAGATCTGCGCGCAGCAGATGGCGTCCTGCAGATTGTAGTCGCCGGTCAGGGTGAAGTTCAGGCCTTCGCGGGCGCGCCACAGCACCGAGGCGCGGACCCCGATATTGTCCTGCGCCTGGATCCACTGGCCCGTGGCCACATTGTAGATCGTTCCGCGCCGGTCGGTGGTGGAGACGCTGAGGCGCGCGGCGATGGTTTCCGACAGCGGGCCGGAGATCGAGGCCTTGGCCTGCTTGAAGCTGTAGTTGCCGAGCGAGACCTCGCCCTTGCCCTCGAAGGTGAAGCTGGGCGGGCGGGTGGTGATGTTGATCGCGCCGGCCGTGGTGTTCTTGCCGTAGAGCGTGCCCTGCGGCCCGCGCAGCACCTCGATCTGGTCGATGTCGACGAAGTCGAGCGTCGTGGCCGCGACGCGGTTGTAATAGACCTGATCCACATAGACCCCGACGCCCTGCTCGATGCCGTCGTTGGTCAGGCCCAGCGGCGCGCCGATGCCGCGGATGTTCACCGAGGTGTTGCGCGGGTTCTGCGAGAAGAACTGCAGGGTCGGCTGCAGCTGGGTCAGCCGCTGGACGTTGAAGGCGCCGGTGTTCTCCACCGTGCGCGCCGAGACCACCGAGATCGCCACCGGCACGTCCTGCACGCTCTCCTCGCGCCGGCGGGCGGTGACCACCACCTCGTTGACCAGGGCGGCTTGGTCGTCGGTCGGGACGACGTCGGCGGCCTGCGCCAGGGCGCCTGAGGCGACGCTGCAGAACAGGACCGCCAGGCTGGCGGTGACGATCGGCGCGCGGCCGGCGATGCGAGCGGACATGACTTCCCCCTTCGGTGAGGAGGGGGACGCTAGTGCGCTACATTCCCATCTGTGAACTAGGAATTAACTGCCTGAGCTTTAGATTTTCTGTGGTGCGCCCTCGCCCCTCTCACGGCTAGCTGCATGCGAAGGCGTCGCCGCACAGCTTTGGTCTTGCGCCAGGGCGATATCCCTGCTGTTCTGATGGGGATTTAACGGAGGCGACGTCGCGGTCATGAGGCGTCCATGCAGACCAGCCGCTGGCGATATGCATTGCGCGCGATGGGGCGGCTCGCCGCCCAGCCGTCGCGCCCGGTCGGCGCCGGCGTCCTGGCCCGCGCGGCCGGCGGCGACGAGAAGTTCATGTACGCCATCCTTCGCCGGCTGGTGGACGCCGGCCTCCTGCACAGCGCGCGCGGGCGCATCGGCGGCTACCGGCTGGCGCGGCCGCCCGGAGAGATCACCGCCTTCGAGGTGGTTGACGCGGTCGATCCCGAGCGCACGGTGTCGCCCTGCACCGCCCGGGCGCCGGGCCGGGCCTGCGACATCTGCCGGGGCGGGACCGACTGCCTGGTCCGGCGGGCCCTGGACGACGCCGAGGCCGCCTTTTTCGACGTTCTGCGTTCACGCACCCTCATCGACATCGCCGAGACGGCGACCAGCGGAGAGCTACTAGGATGATTGGATTGGACCGCCGCCAGATCCTGATGGGCGCCGGAGCCTCGGCCCTGGTCGCCTGCTCGCCGGGCGGAGCCGAGAAGAAGGGCGGGGCCTCCGCGCGCACCCTGCTCAACGTCAGCTACGACCCCACCCGCGAACTCTATCGCGACTACAACGCTGTGTTCGCCGGCAAGCAGGCGGTGGGCGGGGCGGTGACCGTCGACCAGTCGCACGGCGGCTCGGGCAAGCAGGCGCGCTCGGTGATCGACGGCCTGGCGGCCGACGTGGTCACCCTGGCGCTGGCCGCCGACATCGACGCCATCGCCGAGAAGAAGCTCCTGGCCGCCGACTGGCAGGCGCGCCTGCCGCAGAACTCCTGCCCCTACACCTCGACCATCGTGTTCCTGGTCAGGAAGGGCAATCCGAAGGCGATCCGCGACTGGGGCGACCTCGTCAAGCCGGGCGTCGAGGTGATCACGCCGAACCCGAAGACCTCCGGCGGGGCGCGCTGGAACTACCTCGCCGCCTGGGCCCATGCGCAGAAGAGCGGGGGCGATGCGGCCGCGCAGGCGTTCGTGCAGGAGGTCTTCCGCCACGTGCCGGTGCTGGACACCGGCGCGCGCGGCTCGACCACCACCTTCGTGCAGCGGGGCATCGGCGACGTGCTGCTGGCCTGGGAGAACGAGGCCTTCCTGGCCATCGAGGAACTGGGCCCCGACAAGGTGGAGATCGTCGCTCCGCCGCTCTCGATCCTGGCCGAGCCGCCGGTGGCGGTGGTCGACACGGTGGTGGCCCGCAAGGGGACGCAAGGCCTGGCCGAGGCCTACCTCAAGGGCCTCTACGAGGAGGACGCCCAGGAGATCATCGCCAAGCACCACTACCGGCCGCGCAGCGCGGCGGTGGCGGCGCGCCATGCGGCCAAGTTTCCCCAGCTGCAGCTGGTCACCATCGCCGACTTCGGCGGCTGGAAGGCCGCCCAGACCAAGCACTTCGCCGACGGCGGGGTGTTCGACCAGATCTACCGGGGCTGAGAAATTCGCGGGGCGGTCCTGCGTCCTTCGAGACGCCCGCTCCGCGGGCCCTCAGGATGACGAACGCTGCGCAAACCTGGTCATGGTGAGGAGCGCGCAGCGCGTCTCGAACCACGCAAGGCCTGGCCGCAGCCGATTATCGAGTCAGCCTCTCAGCTCGCGTTCCGGCCCGAGGTCGACCACCACGTCGGCCCGCGCCGGCATCTCGCTCAGCACATGCCGCGTCAGCCGCTCGTAGTGCTGCACGAAGCGGGCGACCTCGTCGTCGGTCATCACCTTGAGGCCGGGCCGCCCGGCGACCCGCAGCCGCAGCTTGGCCTCCTGCTCGCGCCGCCAGCGCAGCACGGTCTCGAAATCCGGCGCCCGCAGCTGGATCAGCAGGTCGATGCGCCCGAAGACCGGCTGGTAGGCGGCCAGGGCCTCGTTCGCGAACCGGCGCCAGACGCCATCGCCGTCCTCGTCCCGCTCGAGCGCGTTCACCGGCTCGGCCAGCATCGCCGGCGGCTGGGGCGCCGCGCCGACGCACCAGCCTTCCAGCAGCACGATGTCGGCGGGGCCATCGAACCACGGCCAGTCCGCCGGCGCGCGGCGATCGTCCGTCGCCTTGTCGAAGCTCGGAAGCGCCAGGCTCTCGCCGCCCAGCAGCCGCCGCAGGACGCTGTCCAGCAGCCCGATATCGTGCGAGCCGGGCGGCCCACGCGTCGCCAGCAGCGGATGGACGCGCCGGGCGAGGTCCGCCCGCTCGGCGCGGGTCAGGTAGACGTCGTCGATGGAGAGGGCCGCCATGCGCAGCCCGCGGCCTTGCAGCAGGATCCTGAGCACGGCCGCCGCCGTCGACTTGCCGCCGCCCTGCGGCCCGCAGAGGCCGACCAGGATGGGGCGCGCCAGTTCGCCGTGTCGCTCGGCGATGCGCGCGGCGATCGGCTGATGGATGCGCAGGGCGGTCTCCCCGAACCCCGGCGGCAACTGTTCGGCGGCGATGAGCGCCTCGATCGCGCCGGTGTCCACGGGCGTCATCGCGGCCCCGATTCCGGTTCGAATGCCTGGCCTCTCGCCTGTCGTTGCGGAAGTCGGGTCATGTCAGGGGCGGTGAGGCCTTTCCGGCCCACCAGGGCCTTGCAGAACCCTGTTCGGGTCCGCCATGTGGGGTCAAAGCACAGGCGCCCGCGCCAAGGAAAGCTTAGGGAGGTGAAGGTGGGTTGGAACTTCGGAGACATCCTGGACGCCGTTGAGGGCGTGCTGCCGCCGGATTCGCCGGCCTTCATCCACGGCGAGCGGACCATCACCCTCGGTGAGGCCCGCCAAGAGACCAACAACATGGCCAGGGCCCTCATCGCCCGCGGCGCGGTCCCCGGCGACAAGATCGCCATCTACATGCGCAACCGGCCGGAATACCTGATGGCGGTCGCCGCCGGCTGGAAGGCGCGGCTGACGCACGTCAACGTCAACTACCGCTACACCCCCGAAGAGGTCTGGTACATCTTCGACAACTCCGACGCCCAGACGGTGGTCTACGCCTCGGAGTTCCGCGACGCGGTCGCCCAGATCCGCCCGCGCCTGCCCGGCGTGAAAACCTGGGTCGAGGTCAGCACCGACGGCCAGGTCGCCGATTTCGCCGAGCGCTTCGAGGACCTGGCGGCCGAGGGCAACGGCGGGCCGCTCGACATCCAGCGCTCGGGCGACGACCAGTTCTTCATCTACACCGGCGGCACCACCGGCATGCCCAAGGGCGTGATGTGGGCGCACAACGACCTGCGCGAGATCACCCTGGCCGCCGCCCGCCGCATGGGTCCGGTGCCGGAGACCCTGGAGGAACTGGCCGAGCACGCCCGGCGCATGGGGCCGCAGGGCCGCGTGCTGCCGGCGCCGCCGCTGATGCACGGCACGGGCCTGCTCACCGGCATGGGCGTGATGATGACCGGCGGCACGGTGATCACCCTGGAAGGCGCGACCTTCGACGCCGAGGAGATGCTGAAGGCGGTGGACAAGCACCGGCCGCAGACGCTGGTGATCGTCGGCGACAGCTTCGGCAAGCCGATCCTCAATGCGCTGAACGCCAACCCCGGCCGTTGGGATGTCTCCTCGGTGGCGATGATCGTCTCCTCCGGCGTGATGTGGTCGCAGGAGGTCAAGCAGGGCCTTCTGGAGCACATGCCGGCGGCGATCCTCTCCGACGCCTTCTCCTCCTCCGAGGCGCTGGGCATGGGCCAGTCGATGATGGCCAAGGGCATGGAGGTGCAGACCGCCAAGTTCGCCATCGGCGAGCGCTGCCGCGTGTTCGATGAGGATGACAACCCCGTCGAGCCCGGCTCCGGCAAGCCCGGCATCATCGCCATCGGGCCGCCGAACCCGGTCGGCTACTACAAGGACGAGGAGAAGACCGCCCGCACCTTCCGCACCATCGGCGGCGTGCGCTACTCGATTCCCGGCGACTGGTGCATCGTCGAGCCCGACGGCACCCTCACCCTGCTCGGCCGCGGCAACGCCTGCATCAACACCGCCGGCGAGAAGGTCTTCCCCGAGGAGGTCGAGGAGGCGCTGAAGACCCACCCCTCCGTCGAGGACGCCTTGGTGGTCGGCCTGCCCGACGAGAAGTGGGGCCAGGCGGTGACCGGCGTGGTGCGGCTCAGCCCCGGCGCCGAGCTCGACGAGGCGGCGCTCCGCGCCCACGTCCGCGCCAGCCTCGCTGGCTACAAGACCCCCAAGCGCATCGTCGTCGCCGATCGCGACTTCCGCGCCGCCAACGGCAAGGCGGACTATCCCGCCGCCCGCGCCAGCGCCGAGGCGCAGCTGGCCGAAGCCTAGAGCGCGTTAGGCGGAAGTGGAAACCGGTTCCGCCGGCTAACGCGCTCTAAACTCTAGTCCTCCGCCCGGGTCAGCTTCAGGCGCTGGATGGCCTGCGGCGTGGTGGGCGCGAGGGTCAGGCTGGCGTCCAGCTCGCCCCGCTCGCAGCGCAGGGTGAAGGTCCCTGACATGGCGCTCTGGGCGGTCAGCGGGCCGGCGTCGGCGCAAGCGCCGAGCTCGGCCCGCAGGCGCTGCAGCTCGGCGTTCCACAAGTAGGCTTCGCGGTCGAGCCGGAAGTTCATCGCCCAGGCGTCCGGCGCGGCCTCGATGTTGCCGGCGGCGTAGGCGGCCAGCACCGCCTCGCGGGCGCGCTCCAGCTCCGGCGTCGCGGGCAGGGCGCGCACCGGGATGACCCCAGCCCGGTCCAGCTCCAGCGCCGCCTCGCGCACCACCAGCGAGGCCGGCGCATAGGTGACGTTGGCGAAGGCGAAGATCGCCACGCCCCGATCGGGCATCAGCAGCACGTTCGAGCCATAGCCCGGCAGCCCGCCGGAGTGGGTGAGATAGGTCCCCAGCACACAGTCGTTCATGACGATGGTCCCGGCGCCATAGACCGCCGCGTCCTCGCAGCCGTCGTTGTCCACCGGGCGGCGCTGCGGGGGGCCGTAGCCCATGGCCATCTCGCGCACCGTGGCGCGGGTCAGCGGCCCGGTCTCCGGCCCCGCCCGCGGCGGCCAGGCGGCCAGCAGCCAGGCCACGTACTTGGCATAGTCATTGGCGCTCACCGCCAGGCCGCCCATGGAGCCGAACGCGCCATGCCCGAGCATCGGCTGCTCGACCAGGGCGTCCTCGATCCAGGCGTAGCCGAGCGCGCGACGGTCGGCGGGGATCGTCTCGACCTCGAAGGTGGCGGCGGCCATGCCCAGCGGCGCCAGGAGCTTGTGGCGCACATAGTCAGGATAGGCCTGGCCCGAGGCGGCCTCGATCACCCGGCCGAGCACGGCGTAGCCGAAGTTGGAATATTCGAACCCGGCGCCGGTCGCCCGCGAGAACGGCAGGCCGCCGCCGATCAGGGCGTCGAAGGCGGCCGCGTCCATGTCCAGCTGACGGTCGCCCCAGGGGTCGTCGGTCACGAAGCCGCCGGTGTGGTGCACGAGGTCGCGGATGCGCACCAGCGGGGCGTCGCCGGGATGGCGCACGGCCCTGAACTGCGGGACCAGGGTCTCGACCGGCGCCTCCAGCGACAGCTTGCCCTCATCGCGCAGGCCCAGGATCGACAGGGCCGTGAAGTTCTTGGTCATGGAGGCGATGCGGAAGACGCTGTCGGCGTCCACCGGCCGGCGGCTCTCCAGGTCCTGCACCCCGAACGCCTTCACATGGTCTAGCCGGCCGTCGACCACCACGCCGTAGACCAGCCCCGGCGCATGGCGCTCGCGCGCGAAGGTCTCGAACAGGGCGTCCAGCCGGGCGTAGGCGGCGGTGCGGTTCATCGAAGGCGGCTCCTGGGCCAGGGCGGGCGCGGCGAGCGCCAGCCCCACCGCCAGAAGGCCCATAGCCAACCGCCGTGCAAGCTTCCCCATGGCGCCCCCCGGATCCAATCGGGAGCCTAGTGCAAGGAGTCGGGCGCCCTCAAGCGGGGACGGCGTCCGCGGCCCGCATGGGCTCGGGCGAGGTCATGGCGCGAAGGCCGAGGTCGCGGAACAGGCGCTGGTCCTCGTTCTCGCCGGGCAGCGGCGTGGTCAGCAGCTTGCCGCCGACGAAGATCGAATTGGCCCCGGCGGAAAGGCACAGCGCCTGCAGCTCGCGGCTCATGCCCTCGCGGCCGGCCGAGAGCCGCACCATCGACTTCGGGCAGACCAGTCGCGCGACGGCGACGGTGCGCACGAACTCCAGCCCGTCGAGCTGGCCCTCCTTGCGGATCAGGTCGCCCAGCGGCGTGCCGGCGATGGGCACCAGGCCGTTGATCGGCACGCTCTCCGGGTGCTGCGGCAGGGTGGCCAGCTGGTGCAGCAGGCCCGCCCGGTCGCGCCGCGCCTCGCCCATGCCGACGATGCCGCCGCAGCAGACGGCGATCCCCGCCTCGCGCACGTGGGCGAGGGTGTCGAGCCGTTCCTGATAGGTGCGGGTGGTGACGACGGTCTCGTAATAGTCCGGCCCGGTGTCGAGGTTGTGGTTGTAGTAGTCGAGGCCGGCCTCGCGCAGGGCCCTCGCTTGCGGCGGCGTCAGCATGCCCAGGGTGGCGCAGGTCTCCAACCCCAGCGCCTTAACGCCGGCGATCATCGCCGCCACCTTCGGCACGTCGCGGTCCTTCAGGTCGCGCCACGCCGCGCCCATGCAGAAGCGCTGGGCGCCGCCGGCCTTGGCGCGCTCGGCGTCGGCGATCACCGCCTCGGCGTCCATCAGGCGCGAGGCTTTCAGGCCGGTGTCGAAGTGCGCCGACTGGCTGCAGTAGCCGCAGTTCTCCGCGCAGCCGCCGGTCTTCACCGACAGGAGCTGGCACATCTGGACCTCGCTCGGGTCGAACCAGCGCCGGTGCACGCTCATCGCCCGGAACAGGAGCTCGGCGAAGGGCAGGTCGAACAGGGCCTCGACCTCGGCCAGGGTCCAGTCGTGGCGCGGGATAGCTTCGTCGCGGGTCATCGAACGTCCTTCATCACGCGGCCGCCCTTCATCACGAAGCCGACCTGCTTGAGCGTGGTCACGTCGGCCAGGGGGTCGCCCGCCACCGCGATCAGGTCGGCGGCCTTGCCCGCCTCCAGCGTGCCGATCTCGCTTGAAAGGCCCAGGAGGTCGGCGGCGTTCACCGTGGCCGCCTTGATCGCCTCGGCCGGCGGCATGCCCATCTTCACCATCCACTCGAACTCGTCGGCATTGCGGCCGTGCTTGGAGACGCCGCTATCGGTGCCGAAGGCGATCTTCACCCCGCGCGGATAGGCCTTCTTCAGGCTTTCGCCGGTGATCCTGATGCGCCAGTCGACCTTGGCGCGCACGGCCGGCGGATAGGCGTTGGGGTCGGCGGCGATGCGCTCCAGATAGCCGTTCACCGTGGAGAGGGTCGGCACATAGTAGGCGCCGGTCTTCAGGAAGAGGCGGATGGTTTCCTCGTCCATCATGGTGCCGTGCTCGATGGAGTCGGCGCCGTGGGCGAGCGCCAGCTTGATGCCGTCCTCGCCGTGCGCATGGACGGCGACCTTCTTGCCGTAGAGGTGGGCGGTCTCGATCAGGGCCTTGGCCTCGTCGTCGAACATCTGGGCGCCGAGGCCCGCGCCGATGCGGCTGTTCACCCCGCCGGTGGTGGCGATCTTGATGACGTCGGCGCCCCTGGCGATCTGCCTTCGCACCGCCTGGCGGCAGCTCTCGGGGCCGTCGCAGAGGTTGTCGGTCTCCAGGTGGTCCCACATCGCGTCCTTGAAGCCGAGGCGCTGGTCCATGTGGCCGGTGGAGGTGGAGATCGAGGCGCCGGCGTCGACGATGCGCGGCGCCTCGACCACCCAGCCGCGGGCGGTTGCATCGCGCAGGGCGAGCGTCACGCCGCCGCCGTCGCCGAGGTTCCGCACGGTGGTGAAGCCGGCCATCAGCGTCTTCCTGGCGTTCATCAGCGCCTCGTAGGCGTTGAGAGCCGTGGAGTCGGTGACCTCCGCCAGCTGGCCTTCCAGGCCGGCGCGGTCGGTGGCGAGGTGGGTGTGGCTGTCGATCAGGCCGGGCAGGACGAAGCGGTCGTTCAGGTCGATCACCGTCGCGCCGGGCTCGCTGACATGGCCGTCGCGGATCGCCTCGATGCGGCCGCCCCGCAGCACGATGGTGGAGGGCCCGCGCGGCGCCTTGCCGGGCTGGTCGAGCAGGCGCCCGGCGTGGACCAGGGTGAGCGGCTGAGGCGCCGTCTGCGCCGCCGCCAGACCCGCCCCCGCCAGCCAGGCGGCCCCCGCCGCCACCGCCGCCTTCAGAACTCGCATGCGCCCTCCCCAAGCTGCACCGCGACCCTAGTGGCCCGCGCGGGCGGTGTCATCCGGCGGCGCCGCGGGACTCGCGAGACGGATAATCGCGAGACATCGGCGCCCCCGGTGCGGACTCGCGGGACATGGCCGGGGAATCTGCCCGCCTGAATCGAGCCGGCCATAAAATTCAAATCCTTCCCCGTGCAACGGAGGAGGGACGGCGAAGCGGTGGAGGGGGCGAGGTTCTGCCCTGAGAAGCAATGCGTGGTTCGAGACGCGCCCTCCGGGCGCTCCTCACCATGACGAGTTTTTGCGCTTTGCTGAGCTCGTCATCCTGAGGAGCGCGAAGCGCGTCTCGAAGGACGCGGGACCGATCCGCCGACGCCGAGTCGCGCCCCCTCCACCGCTTCGCGGTCCCCCTCCCCCGCGAGGCGGGGGAGGATCTGGAGACACATGAGACCAATCACATAAGGATATCTTTATGTCCCGGTTGCCCCGCCCGCCGCATCCGGCTATGGAGCGCCCACGCAACGGAAGGACCCCGCCGTGACCGACTACGTCGTCAAGGACATCTCGCTCGCCGATTTCGGCCGCAAGGAAATCGCCATCGCCGAAACCGAGATGCCGGGCCTGATGGCCGTGCGCGCCGAGTTCGGCAAGGACCAGCCGCTGAAGGGCGCGCGCATCGCCGGCTCTCTGCACATGACCATCCAGACGGCGGTGCTGATCCAGACCCTGGAGCACCTGGGCGCCGAGGTGCGCTGGGCCTCCTGCAACATCTTCTCGACCCAGGACCACGCCGCGGCCGCCATCGCCGCCAACGGCACCCCGGTGTTCGCCGTGAAGGGCGAGACCCTGGTGGAGTACTGGGAGTACGCCCACAAGATCTTCGAATGGGCCGACGGCGGCTATCCGAACCTGATCCTCGACGACGGCGGCGATGCGACCCTGCTCTGCGTGCTCGGCCCGAAGGCGGAGAAGGACCCGTCGATCCTCTCCAAGCCGACCAACGAGGAAGAGGAAGCGCTTTTCACCGTCATGAAGCGCTACCTGAAGGAAAAGCCCGGCTTCTATTCGGCGATCCGCGACGCCATCCAGGGCGTCTCCGAGGAGACCACCACGGGCGTCCATCGCCTCTACGAGATGGCCAAGAAGGGCGAGCTGCCGTTCCCGGCGATCAACGTCAACGACAGCGTGACGAAGTCGAAGTTCGACAACCTCTACGGCTGCCGCGAGAGCCTGGTCGACGCCATCCGCCGGGGCACCGACGTGATGCTGGCCGGCAAGGTGGCGGTGGTCTGCGGCTACGGCGACGTGGGCAAGGGCTCGGCGCAGTCGCTGCGCGGCGCCGGCGCCCGCGTGCTCGTTACCGAGGTCGACCCGATCTGCGCGCTGCAGGCCGCGATGGACGGC
>DASPLZ010000331.1:0-2120 GCA_035627295.1 Phenylobacterium sp.
CCCATCGAGACGGCCCCCGGCGTGTGCAGCAGCGGATCGTCGTTCGGGCCGACCTGCAGCTCGATGCCGCGGGTGTCCATCTCCTCTTCGAGCGGGATGTCGCGCCAGTCCAGCCCCGGCTTGCCCATGTCCACCGTCACCCGCCGCTCGCCGGCGGCGAAGGCCTGCAGGGTGCGGTCGTCGGCGGCGATGGTCGCCCGGTCCTTGCCGGAGGCCTGCATCAGCAGCCAGCCGATGCAGCGCGAGGCGTTGCCGCAGGCGCCGGCGGGCTCGCCGTCGGCGTTCCAGAAGCGCACCCGCGCGTCCGCGCCCTCGGCCGGCTCGAACACCACCAGCTGGTCGCAGCCGATCCCGTTCGTCCGGTCGCAGATCGCCCGCACCTCCTCCGCGCTCGGCGCAAAGGGCGTGGAGAGGGCCTCGACCACGACGAAGTCGTTGCCGAGCCCGTTCATCTTCAGGAACGGACGGCTCATGGCGGGCGCACATATAGGTGAAAACCTGCGCGGGCGTGAGCGCTTCGGGGCAAGCCTCGCTTGCGACCTCGGAGCGGGCGGCTATTGAGGTTGGATCAAGTCGGAGACTTCGCCGCCCATGCGCGCACGCCTGGCCGCCCTGGCCCTTTGCCTCGCCCCCATGACCGCCCTTGCTCAGGAGACCGCCCCGGTGCTCGACGACCCCTATACGTGGATGGAGGAGATCGAGGGCGAGCGGGCGCTGGCCTGGGCGCGGGCGGAGAACGCCGCCTCCCTGCCGCGCCTGCAGAAGGACCCGCGCTACAGCGCCTTCGAAGCGGAGGCCAAGGCGATCCTCACCGCCACCGACCGCATCGCCAACCCCGGCTTCCACCGGAGCGAGATCGACAACTTCTGGCAGGACCAGACGCATGTGCGCGGGGTCTGGCGGCGCACGACCCTGGAGAGCTACCGCACCGCCTCGCCGCAGTGGAAGACGGTGCTCGACATCGACGCCCTGGCCAAGGCCGAGAAGGCCAACTGGGTCTATTCCGGTTCGGCCTGCCTCATGCCCGAGGACCGGCTCTGCGTCGTCGGCCTCTCCGACGGCGGCAAGGACGCCGAGATCGTCCGCGAGTTCGACGCCGACGCCGGCAAGTTCGTCGAGGGCGGCTTCACCTTGCCCGAGGGCAAGCACCGCTACAGCTGGGTGGACAAGGACACCCTGATCGTCGCCACCGACTGGACGCCGGGCGAGGTGACCACCTCGGGCTATCCCTACATCGTCAAGCTGGTGAAGCGCGGCCAGCCGCTCTCGGCGGCCCGGGAGGTGTTCCGCGGCAAGGCCGAGGACGGCGGCTACGGCGTCTCGCCGGCGGTGCTACGCGACCCGGACGGGGCGGTGCAGGCGATCCTCGTCCACCGCCCGCTCGACACCTTTCGCGGCGAGTATCACCTGATCACCGACAAGGGCCCGGTGAAGCTCGATCTGCCCGGCCGCACCTACCTTCAGGCCTATGTGGCGGGCCGCGTCCTCTTCACCCTCCAGGAGGACTGGACGGGGACCAACTTCAAGGCCGGCGACCTGATCGACTTCGACCTCGCCGCCCTTAAGCGCGACCCCGCCGCCGCCCGGCCGCAGTTGGTGCTGCGCCCCACCGACCGGCAGGCGATCGAGAGCCTCACCGCCACCCGCAACACCCTGGTGGTGGCGCTCTACGAGGACGTGAAGGGCCAGGCGCTGGTCTTCCGCCGCGACGGCGACGGCTGGGTGCATGACCCGCTGGAGCTGCCGAAGAATTCCTCGGTGCGGCTCGGCGGCGCGTCCAGCGAGGACGACCGGCTCTTCATCTACACCAACAGCTACCTGGAGCCGGACGTGCTCTGGCTCGCCGACGGCTCCAGCGGCAAGGTCGAGAAGCTGAAGACCCTGCCGGCGCGCTTCGACGCCAAGGGCCTGGCCGTCGACCAGTTCGAGGCGACCTCCTCGGACGGCGAGAAGATCCCCTACTTCGTGGTCCGCCGGAAGGACGTGAAGTACGACGGCTCCAACCCCACCCTGCTCTACGCCTACGGCGGCTTCGAGGTCTCCCAGACCCCCAGCTACTCCGGCACGGTCGGCAAGCTCTGGCTGGAGCGCGGCGGGGTCTATGTGGTGGCCAATATCCG
>DASPLZ010000332.1:0-36208 GCA_035627295.1 Phenylobacterium sp.
CCGAACGGCGGCTGGCCGCCGCCACCGCCCGTATCGGCGTCGCCACCGCCTCGCTCTATCCGCAGGTGACGCTGGGCGGCTCCATCGGGACCTCCGCCGCCCGCACCGGCGACCTCGGCGACGACTTCACCTTCAGCGTCGGCCCGTTGATCAGCTGGAGCTTCCCCAACCTCTTCGCGGCCAAGGCCCGCGTGGCCCAGGCCGGCGCGGCGGCGGACGCGGCGCTGGCGAGCTTCGAGCAGGCCAACCTCGTCGCCCTGCAGGAGACCGAGACCGCCCTGACCGCCTACGCCCGCGAGCTCGACCGCCGCGCCGCCCTGCGCCGCGCCGCCGCCGAGAGCGGCCGGGCCGCCGGGCTCGCGCGCCTGCGCTTCGACGCCGGCGCCGACAGCTTCCTGACGGTGCTCGACGCCGAGCGCACGAGAGCCGACCTCGACGCCCAGCTGGCGGCCTCCGAGGCGCAGGTGACGACCAACCAGATCGCCGTTTTCAAGGCCCTCGGCGGCGGCTGGTGACGCTACGGCGCCCGGCGCGCCGTCTTGCCAAGGCCGCCAAACCCGTGCGCCAATGGGCGCAAGGGAGTGAATGAAAATGGCCGACGGGCATGTCGACATCCTCGCGGACGCCAAAGCGCTGGCGCGTCAACGCGCGTACGAGGTTCCGATCGAGGAGCTGAACCCAGCGAGGGCCTCGGCCTTCCGGGACGACGCGCACTGGCCCTATTTCGAGCGGCTGCGGGCCGAGGACCCGGTCCACTACACGCCCGACAGCAACTACGGGGCCTTCTGGTCGATCACCAAGTACAACGACATCGTGGCGGTGGATTCCAACCACGGCGCCTTCTCCTCGGCCAGTGGCATCACCCTGAACCCGAAGCTGAGCGCCCTGCCGCCGGAGGCCCAGCTGCGGCTCGCCCGCCAGGGCGCGCCGAGCTTCATCGGCATGGACCCGCCGGACCACGACGTGCAGCGCAAGACCGTCAGCCCGGCCGTCGCCCCGGCCCGGCTGCACGAGATGGGCCCGCAGATCCGCGAGCGCGCCGGCCTGATCCTCGATAGCCTGCCGATCGGCGAGCCCTTCGACTGGGTCGACCTGGTGTCGAAGGAACTCACCACCATGACGCTGGCGACCCTGTTCGACTTCCCGTTCGACGAGCGCCGCAAACTCACCTTCTGGTCGGACACCATGACCACCGCGCCCGGGCACGGCCCGGTGGCGACCTATCAGGAGCAGCGCGACGCCCTGGCCGACTGCCGCGACTACTTCATCCGCCTCTGGAACGAGCGGGTGAACGCCCCGCCGCAGGGCGACCTGATCTCCCTCCTGGCGCACGGCGAGGCGACCCGGAACTGCACGATGGACGAGTATTTCTCGAACATCACCCTCTTGATCATCGGCGGCAACGACACGACGCGGAACACCATCTCCGGCTCCATCTTCGCCCTCAACCGCTTCCCCGATCAGTACGACAAGCTGCGCGCCAATCCGGACCTGATCCCCTCGATGGTCTCCGAGACCATCCGCTGGCAGACCCCGCTGGCCCACATGTCGCGCGTGGCGCTGGAGGACGTGGAGCTCGGCGGCAAGACCATCAGGAAGGGCGACAAGGTGGTCATGTGGTACGTCTCGGGCAACCGCGACGACGAGGTGATCGAGAACCCCAACGCCTACATCATCGACCGCGCGCGGCCCCGCCAGCACGTCTCCTTCGGCTTCGGCATCCACCGCTGCGTCGGCAACCGCCTGGCCGAGTTGCAGCTGACCATCATCTGGGAAGAGATCCTGAAGCGCTTCCCGGAAGTGCGCCTCCTGGAAGAGCCCAAGCGTAGCTACTCGATCTTCGTGAAGGGCTACGAGACGATGAAGGTGCTGATCCCGTCTCGGAACTAGAAGCTGGACCGCCTTGCGTGGTTCGAGACGCGGCTTCGCCGCTCCTCACCATGACTAGGTTCGTGCCGAGTTAGTCATCCTGAGGAGCCCGCGCGAGCGGGCGTCTCGAAGGACGCACGGCCGACCCGCGCGATGGGGCTGGACTGACGCAACGGAGGGCGGCGGAAGCTTCCTGAAACACCAGGAGGCCCCCATGCCCGAAGCTTACATCATCGACGCCTGCCGCACCCCGCGCGGCATCGGCAAGGTCGGCAAGGGCGCCCTCGCCGACCATCACCCGCAGCATCTCGGCGCGGCCGTGCTCAAGGCCCTGGCCGAGCGAAACAACCTGAAGACCGAGGAAGTCGACGACATCGTCTGGGGCACCTCGTCCCAGCGCGGCAAGCAGGGCGGCGACCTCGGCCGCATGGCGGCGCTCGACGCCGGCTACGACGTACGCGCCTCGGGCGTGACGCTGGACCGCTACTGCGGCTCGGGGATCACCGCAGTGAACCTGGCGGCGGCGCAGATCATGGCCGGGATGGAAGACCTTACCATCGGCGGCGGCACCGAGATGATGTCCTACACCGCCTCCTCCGCCGGCCCGCGCGACCCGAACGCCGGGCCGCCGCTGATGGACTCGGGCAACACGCGCCTGCGCGCCAAGCATCCGCAGAGCCACCAGGGCGTCTGCGCCGACGCCATCGCCACCATGGAAGGCATCTCCCGCGAGGCGCTGGACGAGCTGGCCTATGTCAGCCAGCAGCGCGCCGACAAGGCGATCAAGGAAGGGCGCTTCGACCGCTCGCTGATCCCGGTCTACCGGGAAGACGGCTCCCTGGCCCTTGACCACGAGGAGTTCCCCCGTCCGCAGACCACCCTTGAGGCGCTGGCCGCCCTGAAGCCCTCCTTCGAGGCGATGGCGCGCGTGCCGCTGGACGACAAGGGCACGACCTTCGCCGGCCTGATCAACCAGGTCTATCCGGATCTCGACATCAAGCACTTCCACCACGCCGGCAATTCCTCGGGGGTGGTCGACGGGGCCGGCGCGGTGCTGATGGCCTCGCCGGAATACGCGGCCAAGAACGGCCTGAAGCCCCGGGCGCGGATCGTCGCCATGGCCAACGTCGGCGACAGCCCGACGCTGATGCTGAACGCGCCGGTCCCGGCGGCCAAGAAGGTGCTGAAGAAGGCCGGCCTGACGCCGGACGACATCGACCTCTGGGAAATCAACGAGGCCTTCGCGGTGGTGGCCGAGAAGTTCATCCGCGACCTGGAGCTCGACCGCGAGAAGGTCAACGTCAACGGCGGCGCCATGGCTCTGGGCCATCCGATCGGCGCCACCGGCGCGATCCTGATCGGCACCGTCCTCGACGAGCTGGAACGCCGCGACGCCAAGCGCGGCCTGATCACCATGTGCGCCGCCGGCGGCATGGCCCCGGCCATCATCATCGAACGCATCTAAGCAAGCGAGTTAGGGAGAAACGCGAATGGGCGCGCTGGACGGCAAGGTGGTGTTGGTCACCGGCGGCGGGAACGGCATCGGGCGCGAATGCGCCCTGATCGCCGCCCGCGAGGGGGCCAAGGTCCTGGTCAACGACCTGGGCGGCGGCGAGCGCGGCGGCGACGAGGGCTCTGCTGGACCGGCCGAAGCCGTGGCCCAGGAAATCCGCGCGGCGGGCGGCCAGGCCGTGGCCAACTCAGACAGCGTCACCGACATGAAGGCCGTCCGCGGCATGGTCGAGCAGGCCATGGACGAGTTCGGCGCCCTGCACTCGGTGATCAACCCGGCCGGCATCCTGCGCGACGGCATGTTCCACAAGATGCCGGACGAGGACTGGGACGTGGTCATCGACGTCCACCTGCGCGGCTCCTACAACGTCTGCCGCGCGACCATCGAGCACTTCCGCGACCAGCAGGACGGCTCTTACGTCCTCTTCACCTCCACCTCCGGCCTGATCGGCAACGTCGGCCAGGCCAACTATGCGGCCGCCAAGCTCGGCATCATGGGCCTGTCGCGGATCATCGCCATGGAGGGCGCCTCCAAGAACGTGCGCTCCAACATCATCGCCCCCGTCGCCTGGACCCGCCTGATCGCCACCATCCCGGTGAAGGACGAGGCGGGCGCGGCGCGCATGGAGGCGATGAAGCAGGCGCTTCGCCCCGACCAGCCGGCCAAGCTGGCGGTGGCGCTGGCGGCCTCGGACATCTCCGGCCAGATCTTCGGCGCCCAGTCGGAGAACCTGATGATCTACAGCCAGCCCCGGCCGCTCGACACGGTCACCGCCGAGGGGACCTGGAGCGTCGAGAGCATCCTGAAGGAGGCCTTCCCGCGCCTTCGCCAGAACGCCACGCCGCTCGGCCGGGGCGACGCCGCGCCCCAGCCGAAGCCGCAGGCCGCCTCAGCCTAGGAGGCGAGCGGAAAGGCGGCGGTGACCAGTCCCGCCGCCAGCAGCACCAGCGAGGTCGCCACCGCCCAGAGGAAGGTGAACCGCTGGTGCGCGCCGAACTCCACGCCCGCCAGGCTGACCAGGAGGTAGGTGGAGGGCACCAGCGGGCTGAGGAGGTGCAGGGGCTGGCCGACCAGGGCGGCGCTGGCCACCGCCTGCTTGCTGATTCCGTAGTGCGAGGCCGTCTCGGCCAGGATCGGCAGCATGCCGAAGTAGAAGGCGTCGTTGGAGACGAAGAAGGTCATCGGCAGGCTGATCAGCCCGGTGATCGGCGCCATGTAGGGCCCCAGCGGCTCGGGGATCACGCCGATCAGGCTGCGCGACATCGCCTCGACCATGCCGGTCCCGTTCAGGATGCCGGTGAACACCCCCGCCGCGAAGATCAGCGACACCACCGCCAGCACCGCCGGCGCGTGGGCGGCGATGCGCGCCTTCTGATCGTCCAGGCGCGGATAGTTGACCACCAGGGCGATGCAGAACGCGCCCATGAACAGCACCGGCAGCGGCAGGACGCCGAGCACCAGCAGCGTCATCAGCGCCACCGTCAGCAGCGCATTGAACCACAGGCGGCCCGGCCGGCGGGCGGCCAGGTCCGATGAGACCGAGAGGCCGGGATTGGTCTCGTCCACCATTTCCTCGACCGAGACGCCTGGGCCAGCCCCGTCGCCGTCCGGCTCGCCGCCGTCCAGCGTCAGCCGCCCGAGCCGCCGCCGCTCGGCGCGCCCGTAGAGATAGCCCAGGCCCAGCAGCCACAGGACGCCCACCGCCATCGCCGGGACCATCGGCAGGAAGACGTCAGCGGCCTCAAGCTGCAGGGCGCTGGCGGCGCGGGCGGTGGGCCCGCCCCAGGGCGTGAGGTTCATCACACCGCTGGAGAGCATGATCAGGCAGGCCATGATCAGCGGGTTGAGGCCCAGCCGCCGGTAGAGCGGAAGCAGGGCGGCGACGCAGATCATGTAGGTGGTGGAGCCGTCGCCATCGAGCGAGACGAAGCTGGCCAGCGCCACCGTGCCGACCACGATCCGCACCGGATCGTCCCCGACCACGCGCAGCAGGGCCGAGACCAGCGGATCGAACAGCCCCGCGTCGATCATCAGTCCGAAGTAGAGGATGGCGAACAGCAGCATGACCGCCGTCGGCGCGATCTTGCCGATCCCTTCCAGCATCATCGGTCCCAGGCCCGCGCCGAAGCCGGCGATCAGGCCGAAGGCGATGGGGACCAGGATCAGCGCCGTCAGCGGCGAGAGCCGCCGCGTCATGATCAGCGTCATGAAGGCGCCGACCATCAGGAAGCCGAGGAGCGACAGCATCGGCGCGGCGTCGGTCACGATCGAACATCCCCAGAGGGCGTCTCGACGCGCCCTTCCCCTCAGCCCCTCTAGCCGCATCGGCCCACGCGGGGAATGCACGGCTTGGAGCCGCGGCGCGAACCGGCCAGACTGCCCGCCCGACGGAACGGGGGCCGAATGCATCGTCAGTTCGAGGTCCGCCGCGAGCGTTTTGCGCTCAAGGCGCCGTTCCGCATCTCGCGCGGCGTGAAGACCGCCGCCGAGGTGGTCGTCGTCCGGGTGACCGAGGACGGCCGGGACGGCCGCGGCGAGGCCGTGCCCTACGCTCGCTACGGTGAGAGCCTGGACTCCGTCGAGGCCGAGCTGGCGACGGTCGCCGAAGCGGTCTGCGCCGGGGCCGGCCGTGAAGAGGTCCAGACGCTGCTGCCGCCCGGCGCGGCCCGCAACGCCCTCGACTGCGCCCTCTGGGACCTCGCCGCGCGGCGGGCCGGGAACGAAGTCTCCGCCCTGCTCGGCCGCGGCGCGCTTCCCGCCCTGGCGACCGCGGTGACCATCAGTCTTGACTCGCCGCCCGCCATGGCCGCGGCGGCGCGGGCGCTCGCCGGGGCGCCCCTGCTGAAGGTGAAGGTGGGGCCTGAGGATGTCGAACCCCGCATCGCGGCCGTGCGGGGCGCGGCGCCGGGGGCGCGGCTGATCGTCGATCCCAACGAGAGCTGGGACATCGATTTGCTGGCGCGCCTGCAGCCGGCCTTGCGGGCCCTGGACGTCGAACTGGTCGAGCAGCCGCTGCCCGCCGGCGAGGACGCCGGGCTGCGCGGGTTCGAGCCGCTCGTGCCGATCTGCGCCGACGAATCCTGCCACACAGCGGCGGACCTGCCGCGGCTGACCGGCCTCTACGGCGCGGTGAACATCAAGCTCGACAAGACCGGCGGCCTGACCGCCGCGCTCGAGCTCCACGACGCCGCCCGCGCCCAGGGCTTCCGGCTGATGGTCGGCTGCATGGTTTGCAGCTCCCTGGCGATCGCCCCGGCCCTGCATCTGGCGGGAGACGCCGACTGGGTCGACCTCGACGGCCCCATGTGGCTCCAGGCCGACCGTCCGGGCGGCGTGTGCATCGAAAACGGCCGGCTCATCCCGCCCACTCCGGGTTTCTGGGGAAGCCAGTAGCTGGACGGCGGCGCCATTTCCGGACAATCCTAGCGCCATGACCGACGACCTCGCCGAGGCCGCGCCGGCCGAGAAGCGCAAGAACCCGCTCCGCTGGTGGTTCGCCATCCCCCTTTGGCAACGCATCATGGTCGCCCTGGTGCTGGGCGCGATAACCGGCCTCCTCTGGGGTGAAGGCGCCCTCGCCATCAAATGGATCGGCGACATCTTCGTGCGGCTGATCCGCATGATCGTCGCCCCCCTGGTGTTCCTCATCATCGCCTCGGGGGTGGCGCAGCTGGGCGATGCCCGCCGCCTGGGCTCGATCGGCATCAAGACCATCGGCATGTACGTGGTCACCACCTTCTTCGCCGTGCTGCTCGGCCTGACCCTGGCGACCATCTTCGCACCCGGGATCGGCGCGAACCTGGCGAACGTCGCGCCCCAGGCGGTGGCCGAGCCGAAGTCGCCGGGCGAGCTCTTCCTTGGCATCGTGCCGCTCAACCCGATCCAGGCGCTGGCGAGCGGCGACACCCTGGCGATCATCTTCTTCGCCATCGTGGTGGGCGTGGCGGTGATCATGACCGCAGAGGAGGGCGAGCCGGTCGCCCGGCTGCTGAAGTCCGGCTCGGAAGTGATGCTGAAGATCGTCGCCTTCGTGATGGAGGTGGCGCCCTTCGGCGTCTTCGCCCTGATCGCGGTGGTGATGGGCACCAACGGGCCGGCGACCTTCATCAACGTCTTCAAGCTGGCCATGTGCGTGCTGGTGGGGGCGGCCTGCCAGGCGTTCATCGTGCACGGCGCCGTCGTGCGGCTGCTGGCCTGGCTGCCGCTGCTGCCGTTCTACCGGGGCGTGGCCGACGCGATCATGGTCGGCTTCTCCACCTCGTCCTCGTCGGCGACCCTGCCGGTGGCCATCCGGGTGGCCGAGGACAACCTCGGCATCAAGCCCTCGATCTCCTCCACCGTGCTGCCGCTGGGCGCGACCATCGGCATGGACGGCACGGCGATGTACATCGGCATGCTGACGCTCTTCGCGGCCCAGGCGTTCGGGGTCGATCTGTCGTTCGCCGACTACCTGCTGATCGCGGTGACCACCACGATCGTGGCCATGGGCGCAGCGCCCGTGCCCTCCGGATCGCTCTTCGTGCTGGCCGCGGTGCTGGCGGCGATCAACATCGGCCCCACCCAGACCGCGATCATCGTCGGCTTCATCCTGCCCTTCGACCGCATCCTCGACATGATGCGCACCGTGCCGAACGTGACCTGCGACCTCTCCATCGCCACCGCCATCGCGCGATGGGAGAAGGAGATCGACGTCGAGGAATACAAGTCGCGCAAGGACGTGTGACCGGCCGCGATTAGGCTTGCCCGGACCGGCCGTCCTGCCTATCGCGCAAGGCCATGGCCGCCCGCACGACCTCCCTGCCTGAGCAGCTGCGCGAGACCGTTCGCCTGCTCGGCCGCCTGCTCGGCGATGTGATCCGCGAGGAGGACGGCCAGGCGGTGTTCGACCAGATCGAGGCCATCCGCCAGGCCTCGGTCGGCTACCATCGCGAGGGAACGGCCGATGCGGCGCGGCTGATGTCCGAGCGCCTGGAGGGGCTCAGCCTCTCCGAAACCGTGCGCTTCGTGCACTCCTTCGCCTGCTTCCTGCAGATCACCAACATCGCCGAGGACCACATCCAGCGCCATCGCGGCGACGTCGGCGACGACCGTGAAGACACCTTGGCCGGCGCCCTGCGCGCCCTCCGGGCCGAGGGAACCAGCGCGCAGGAGGTGCTGGCGCTGCTGGCGGAGGCCCTGGTCGCGCCGGTGATCACCGCCCACCCCTCGGAGGTGCGGCGCAAGAGCGTGCTCGACCGACAGGCCGCCATCGCCGGGCGGCTGGAGGCCCTGGCCGGCGCCGCGGGCCCGGCCGAGACGGCGCGCATCGAGCGCGACATGCGGCGCGAGATGTCGCTTCTGTGGCGCACCCGGCTCCTGCGCGGCGCGCGGATCGGCGTCGAGGACGAGATCGAGAACGCCGTCTTCTACCTGACCCGCAGCATCCTGGCCGAGCTTCCGCGGCTCTACGCCCACTGGACCGACCTCATGGGCGCGGCGGTTCCCTCGTTCCTGCGGGTCGGCTCCTGGGTCGGCGGGGACCGCGACGGCAACCCCAACATCACCGACGCCGTGATGCGCCGGGCCATGGCGCGGCAGTCCAAGGCGGCGCTCGACCACTACCTGGAGCGCATCCACGACCTGGGGGCGGCGCTGTCGGTCTCCTCCAGCCTGGTCGATGTCTCGCCGCCCCTGGCCGCGCTCGCCCGGCAGGCTCACGACGCCTCGCCGCATCGGGCGGACGAACCCTACCGCCAGGCCCTGACCGGCATCTATGCGCGACTGAGCGCCACCTATCGCGACCTGGTCGGCGCCGAGCCCACCCGGCCGCCCGCCGGAGCCGCCGAACCCTACGACGGGCCGGACGCCCTGCGGCTCGACCTGCAGACGGTGCAGGACTCCCTGCTGCCGCTCACGGGCCGGCGTTCGAAGCCGGCCCCCTGCCCGACCTGATCCGGGCGGTGGAGGTGTTCGGCTTTCACCTGGCGCGTCTCGATCTTCGGCAGAACTCCGCGGTCCACGCCCGCGTGGTCGCCGAGCTGCTGGCCAAGGCGGGCGTCGCCCCGGACTACGAGGCGCTGGACGAAGAGGCGCGGTGCGACCTGCTGCTGGCCGAACTCGCCCACGGCCGGCTGCTCTACAGCCCCTTCGCCGACTACGGTGAGGAAACGCGGCGCGAATACGCCATCCTCGCCGCCGCGGCCGACATCAAGCGCCGCTACGGCCGCGACGCCATCCGCGCCTACCTCGTCTCCAACACCACCTCGATCTCCGACCTGCTGGAGGTCTACATCCTCCTGAAGGAAGTCGGCCTCTTCCAGCCGGGCGATCCGGCCCGCACCCAGGTCTTCGCCGAACCGCTGTTCGAGACCATCGCCGACCTGCGGGCCGCGCCCGACATCATGCGCCGCTACCTGGCCCTGCCCCTGATCCGCCCGCTGGCGCGCCAGGTCGGCATCCAGGAGGTGATGATCGGCTATTCGGACTCCAACAAGGACGGCAGCTACCTGACCTCGGTGTGGGAGCTCTACCAGGGCTCCGCCGCCCTGGCCGAGACCATGCGTGAAGCCGGTCTGCGCCTGCAGCTCTTCCACGGCCGAGGCGGCGCCGTGGGCCGCGGCGGCGGCTCCAGCTTCGACGCCATCCTCGCCCAGCCGCCGGGCACGGTCGGCGGGCGCATCCGCATCACCGAGCAGGGCGAGGTGGTGGCCAACAAGTACGCAGATCCCGATCTCGCCCGCCAAAGCCTGGAAACCCTGGCCTCCGGCGTCGTGCTCGCCTCGCTGCGCAAGGCCGGGCCGGCCCTCGACCCCGGCCGCGCCGAGACCATGGACGCCCTGGCCCGCGAGGCCATGCGCGCCTATCGCGGCCTGGTCTACGAGACCCCCGGTTTCGCCGACTACTTCTTCGCCGCCACGCCCATCGCCGAGATCGCCGACCTCAACATCGGCAGTCGCCCGACCTCGCGCCAGGCGACGCGCACCATCGAGGGCCTGCGGGCGATCCCCTGGGTGTTCGCCTGGTCCCAGTCGCGCGCCCTGCTGCCCGGCTGGTTCGGCTTCGGCTCGGCGGTGGAACGGGCGGGCGTTCCGATCGAACGGCTGCGCGAGCTGCACGAAAGCTGGCCGTTCTTCTCCTCCACGCTGGCGAACATGGAGATGGTGCTCTTCAAGGGCGACATCGCCCTGGCCGCCCGCTACGCCGGTCTGGCGCCCGACCGCGCCCTGGCCGACCAGATCTTCGGCGAAATCCGTGCGGAGTGGGACCGGACGGTGTCCGCCGTCCTGTCGATCACCGGCCAGGCCGAGCTTCTGGAGCGCAATCCGGACCTGGCGGCGGTGATCCGCTCGCGCCTGCCCTACATCGACCCCCTGAATCACCTGCAGATCGAGCTCCTGCGCCGCCTGCGCGCGGGCGACGACAGCGCCGAGGTGCGCGCCGGCATCCACCTGACCATCAACGGCATCGCCGCCGGCCTGAGGAACACCGGCTAGAGCGCGTTAGGCGGAAGTGGAAGCCGGTTCCGCCGGCTAGCGCGCTCTAAACTAACCCGCTCTAGGCGCCCCCTGCGGCACATGGACAGCCGTCGAGGATCGCCCCATTACTCACCCTATGGTTGGGGATACGGCTGAGACAAGTGGCGGCGCCGTGGCCGCCTTGACGCCCCGCGAGCGCGAGTGCCTGCGGCTGGTCAACCAGCATTTCAGCTCCAAGCAGATCGCCGCCCGGTTGAAGCTGTCGCCGCATACGGTCGACAATACCTTGAAGCGCGCCATCCGCCGGCTCGGCGTCGCCGACCGCAGCAGCGCCGCACGGCTCTACGCCAGGTTCGAGGGCGCCGAGGATTGGTCTAGCCAATCGCCGGCCCTTCAGCCTTTGGCGCTTTCGCCTCCCACTCCCCACAACGACGTCGGGGGACCGGACGATGAGTGGGGCGAAGGGGCCCGAGTTCGAGAAGGCGATCGCCGAGGGCCGGTGGCTCTCGGAGGAGATCGGCCGCTTCGAAGCCCAGTTCCCGCAGGGCCCGCCGGCGAGCCCGGAGGATCTGCGCCTGGGCTGGATGCAGATCGAGCGCCAGCTGGTCGACCTGGCCCTGCGCCCATGCGTGAAGGCGATGATCCCGCCCCTGGTCTCGGCGATCCGCAAGCACGCCCTGCTGAAGCCGCCGGAGCTGCTGTTCCGGGAGCTCCTGTGCCTGGCCAGCGTGGTCCTCGACGAGGACTTCGAGCCCTCAGCGACGGAGGGCGGCGTGACCTAGGACTCTTCGAAAAGATCAGCGTGATCGTGCTGCTGATGGCGGCGCTCGCGCTGGCCTTCGGCGGCGTGATCGCCAGCATCAGCGCGCTGAAGAACCTCGTCTAGCCGCCGCCGCGGCGGCCAACTTCCGAGAACCTGCACCAAGTCAACGTGGCCGGCGCCCCGCGCGGCCGCGAGGGGGACCTTCATGCTTCACCACCGCCGCCAGGCCGCCGAACAGGTGGCCCAGAGCCTCTTCGAAACCGAAGCCGCCATCGATGCGGCCATCGCCGCCGCCGCCAGGCTGACCGGCCTGATGCCCGCCGCGCGCAGCGACGCCCGGCTCTCCGCCGTCGTCGGCCAGGAGGCCTTCGAGATCGCCTCCGTCACTCTCACCGAGCTGATCCAGGCCCGCCGCTCGATCGTCCAGACCCACCACACCCTGGCGGACGTGCAGACCCAGGTCGGCCTGCGCGCCGTCAGCTTCGGCGGCGGCATCGACAAGCCGGCCGCCGAGCAGGCGGGCGAGCGCACGCTGAGCGTGGTGCCCGAGGGCGCCGCCGGCTGACCGAGCCGTGATAGGCTCGGCGCCTCGCGTCCGGGGGGCCGAGCCGATTCACGATCTTCTCGCCAGTCTCGTGCCGACCTCGCCTCTGCAATGGGTCAGCCACGTCACGCTCGTGGCGGCCGTACTCTACGCCTTCTGGGCCGGCGGGCCGCCCGAGCGCCTGACGGCCGGCGCCGTCGCCCTGGCCTACCTCGCTTCGCCCTACGCCCAGCTCTTCACCAGCCTGGTGGAGCCGCAATACGGCGTGCTGTTGGTCGATGCGGCGCTGCTGGTCGTGCTGTTCGGCCTGTCTCTCGCGTTCAATCGCCGCTGGCTGCTCTTCGCCACGGCCGCCCACGGGCTCGGCGTGCTGACCCACCTCGCCGTCGTCGCCGAGCGGGCCCTGCTGCCCCGCGCCTATCTCAGCGCCAACATCGCGACGGCCTATCTGGTGCTGGGCGCCCTGACCTTCGGCGCCTGGCGCCACCGCCGGCGGCGGATTGTGAACAGCCCCGATCTTTACTCCCGCTAGCCCCGGCTGCACGGTGCCCCCGCCAATAGCGGGGAGACTGGCGTGGAAGCGCATCTGGTGGACAGGCACGTGGGCGTACGTATCCGGGCCCGGCGTCGCCAGTTGGGGATTTCGCAGCAGCTGCTGGCCGACACCATCGGCTGCACCTTCCAGCAGGTGCAGAAATACGAGAACGCCAGGAACCGGGTCAGCTCCTCGCGGCTGTTCGAGATCGCCAAGGTGCTGAAGGTCAATCCGTCCTACTTCTTCGACGGCCTGCCGATGTCCGACCTCGAACCGGGCGAGCCGCCGCCGGTGTTCGGCCCCGAAGAGGTCGAGATCGCCCGCCTCTTCATGCAGATCAGGAACCCCACCCGCCGCAAGGTGCTGGAACTGACCCGCACCCTGGCCGCCGAGACGGCCTGAGCCCTAGGCCGCCGTTCCCTGATAGCCGTCGCGCAGTTCGCGCTTCAGCACCTTGCCGATATGGCTGCGCGGCAGGGCTTCGAGGATCTGGAGGTCCGCCAGCCGCTGGGTCTTACCCACCTTGCCATTGATGAAGGCGGTCAGCTCCTCGGCGCTCGCAGAGGCGCCGGGCTTCAGCGCCACGAAGGCCACCGGCGTCTCACCCCAGCGGTCGGAGGGCACGCCCACCACCGCCGCCTCGGCAACGGCGGTATGCTCGGCCAGCACCGCCTCCAGGTCCGAGGGATAGATGTTGAAGCCGCCAGAGATGATCATGTCCTTCTTGCGGTCCATGAGGGTCAGGAACCCGTCCTCGTCGAACCGGCCGACGTCGCCGGTGCGGATGAAGCGCAGGCCGTCCGGGCTCCACCACTCCGCCTCCGAGGTCTTGCCCGGCTGGTTGTGGTAGCCGTTCATCATCGCGCCCGAGCGGCCCACCACTTCGCCGATCTCGCCTTGGGCGACCTCCTTGCCGTCCTCGCCGATCAGCCGGATGTCGTGGCCCGGCAGCGGCCGGCCGACGGTGTGCAGCTTGTCGGGGAAGAGGTGCGCCTGCAGGCCGCAGGAGCCGCCGCCTTCGGTCATGCCGTAGTACTCTACGAGCCCGCCCGGCCAGCGGTCCAGCACATCGCGCTTCAGCTCCGCCGAGAAGGGCGCGGAGGTGGAGAACTTCATCACGAAGCTGGAGAGGTCGTACTTGTCGAAGTCCGGCCGCTCCATGATCCGGCGGTACTGCACCGGCACCAGCATGGCGTGGGTGGCGCGGTGGCGCTCGGCCAGGGTCAGGAACTTCTCCACGTCGAACTTGGGCAGCAGCACCGCCGTGCCGCCGCTCGACATGGTCGGCAGGAAGCTCACCAGGGTGGTGTTCGAATAGAGCGGCGTGGAGATCATGGTCACCGCGTCCGCGCCATAGTGCGGCTGGATGTGGCCCCAGCGCATGGCGTGCGACTGCACGATGCCCTTCGGCGTGCCGGTGGTGCCCGAGGAGTAGATGATGTTGAACGGGTCGGCCGGCTCGTTGCCCGGCGGCTTCGGCTCCGCGCCCTCCGGCGCCAGCCAGGCGTCGAACGGCTGACCGGCGGCCGAGCCGTCGAGCATCACCCATTTGGCGCGGAAGCGGTCCTTCACCGGCCCCAGGGCCTCGGCGACGGAGGCGTCGAGGAACAGCACGCCGGCGTCGCAGTCGGCCAGCATGGCGGCCAGTTGCTCGGGCGTCGACGAGGCGGCCAGCGGCGCGATCGCAGCGCCGGCGCGCAGGGTCCCCAGGTAGACCACCGCGTACTCCACGGTCGTGGTGGCGGTGCAGACCGCCGCCACGCCGCCGCGGGCGATCCCCTCGCGCTGCAGCGCCGCCGCCGTGCGGTCGAGCAGCCGATCCAGCTCGGCGTAGGTCAGGGTCGTCGCCTCGCCCGCCAGCGCCAGATGATCTGGCCGTTCCACCGACCGCGCCTTCAGGACGTCCGAGAGCAGGCCGAAGGGCTGGGCGAAGATTTCATCGGCGGTCATGGCGGTGCTCCCTCCGGACTGGACGGCGCCCGCAATAGCGCCTCCAAAAACCCGTCGCCACCGCCGACTCCATACCAGTTTTGCGAATTCCTTTGGCGGGGCGGCCGAGCTCTGTCTATCGTCGCTGCGAAATCCGGGGAGACGTCATCCATGCCGCAGCATCGTGGGACCCGTTCATGAGCGAAGCCCTAGCGCCGCGGCTGCCGCGCAAGGTCAAGCTGCTCTATGGCCTGGGATCCATCGCCATCGGCGCCAAGACCGCCATGCTGGGGATGATCCTCTTCTACTACAGCCAGGTGGTGGGCCTGCGTCCGGACCTGGTGGGGCTGGCGCTGGGCATCTCGCTCTTCGTCGACGCCTTCTGGGACCCGCTGATCGGCCAGTTCTCCGACAACCTGCGCACCCGCTGGGGCCGCCGGCACCCGCTGATGTACGCCTCGGCCATCCCTATCGCGATCTCCTTCTGGGCGCTGTTCAATCCGCCCGAAGGGCTCTCGGACATGGAGCTGTTCAGCTACCTTCTCGGGCTGATCCTGACCGTCCGCTTCTTCACCAGCTTCTACGAGGTGCCCTCTACCGCGCTCGCGCCGGAGCTGGCGCCGGACTACCACGATCGCACCGTCGTCCTGAGCTATCGATGGCTCTTCGGCGCCCTGGGCACCGGCATCACCAGCGTGCTGGCCTATGGCTACTTCTTCAGGCCGACGCCCGAATACCCGATCGGCCAGCTGAACCCCGCCGGCTATGGCCCTTTGTCCACCACGATCTCTGTGGTGCTGCTGCTCGCCATCCTGATCTCGGCTCTGGGCACGCACCACCGCATCCCGCAGTTCCACCAGCCCGCTCAACGCAACCCGACCCTCTGGGAGACCCTGCGGGAGATCGGCTCGACCCTGAAGAACTGGAATTTCGGCGTTTCGGTCACCGCGGGGCTGATCTTCGGCATGTCGATCGGGCTCTACTCGGGCCTGGCGCTCTACTTCGCCACCTACTTCTGGGAGCTGCCGGCCTCCAACGTGCTGGTGCTGGCGATCGCCCAGCTGATCAGCGCGCCCATCGCCGCCAGCGTCGGACCGTGGCTCTCGCGGCTCTGGGGCAAGCGGCGGGCCTGCATGACCATGTTCTTCGCGGGCGTGATGCTGACGGGCCTGCCGATCTTCCTGCGGCTGATCGGCTTCTTTCCGGAGAACGGCTCGCCCTGGCTGGTGCCGATCCTGACCGCCGACCGGCTGCTCAGCGGCATCCTCAACACCGGCGGCTTCATCGTCGTCTCCTCGATGATCGCCGACATCACCGAGGAGAGCCAGCTCAAGACCGGCCGCCGGTCCGAAGGGCTGCTGCAATCGGCCGACAGCATCCTGCAGAAGTCGGTCTCGGGCCTCTCGGCCCTGCTGCCCGGCCTGATCCTGGCCTTCATCGAATTCCCGACCAAGGCCCAGCCCGGCACGGTGCCGCAGGAGACCCTGCAGATGCTCGGCTGGATTTACCTTCCGGCGACGGTCACGCTGTCATTGCTGTCGATCTCGACCTGGCGTTTCTACCGGATCGATCAGGCCACCCACGAGCGCAACCTGGCGGGCGTGCGCGAACAGACGGCGGCCGCCGAGGCGCGGATCGAGGCGACCGACGTGGCTCCTGACCGCGCCCCGACCTAGCGCCGCCGCCAGTGGCGGTAGTTGAAGGCGGGCTCAAAGCCGAGCGAGCGGTAGAGGGCGATAGCGGAGTGGTTCTCCGCTTCCACCTGCAGGTAGGCGCGCCTCGCGCCGGCTCCGGCGGCGAAGGCGTGCAGCGCCCCCACCACTCGCCGCGCCAGGCCCTGTCGGCGGGCGGCCTCCAGCGTGCGCATCGCCGAGAGGCCCGCCCAGTCGCCTTCGACGGCGCAGACCCCGACCGCCGCCGGGCGGCCCTCCGCCTCCAGCCGGGCGAACGCCACGGGCGAGGGGATGCGCGACAGCACCTCCAGCCGCTCCTGCGCATCGCCATCCCCCCGGTGATGCACGCCGAACAGCACCTGGCGGAAGCCTTCGTCAGCGGCCCCTGACAGCGACACGCCGTCGTCCGGCCGCGGCGACAGCGGGCCCAGCATCGTCACCGTCTCCATCTCCGGCGCATACTCGCGCGCCGCCAGGAGATCGGCCAGGTCGACCGGTGCGGTCGCCCCGTCGGACGTGCGAAACATAGGGGTCAGGCCGCGCGCGGCGTACCAGGCTTCGACGGCCGCGATCGCCTCGTCCACCGGACGGTCGGGCGGCTCAAGCGCCCAGCAGCTGTTGGCCCGCCCCGTATGGCCGCTGGCCGCCCGCAGCAGCCAGCCGCCATGGCGCGCCTCCTCCGCCGCCGGCCAGGCCCGCGCAGCGATCCGCTCCAGCGCCACGATGTCCATGCGCCCGCCCCCAAAATGAAACGGGCGCCGAACCCTTCGGCCCGGCGCCCGCGAAATCCCCTCCGAACCCGATCAGGCGGGCTTCAGATCGACTGCGGCGATCTTGCCGCGTTCCTCGCGGGCCTCGTAGCTGACCTTCTGGCCTTCATCGAGCCCGCGCATCCCGGCCGCCTGGACCGCCGAGATATGGACGAAGATGTCCTTGCCGCCCCCGTCCGGCTGGATGAAGCCGAATCCCTTGGTGGTGTTGAACCATTTGACCGTGCCTGTGGCCATGTCGCGCCGTCTCCTGACATGTCTTCCTTAAGCGCCGGGCGGTGAGGCCCGTCCGCAACAATCACAAAATCTCAGAGGAACGCACGTTCGGCTCGGGGCAGCCGCGCCAGGGCGGCGGCGCTTCGCGGATCAGGCAGGCCCTTCGAGCTTGAAGATTGCGGGCGAAAGGTGCGCACGCTGGGGCCGCAGGGTCAACTTAAACCGCGCTCACGATCCGGCCAGCACCTGGTCGATCACCGCCCTCGCGTCCTTGGTCGACCAGTCTGCATCGCCCGAGACGCGGGCCTTCTCCACCCCATCCTTGCCGAAGATCACCGTCGTCGGCATGCCGGGCGCGGGCGGGCGCAGCTCGAACGGCAGGCTCATCTTGGGGTCCTGGTAGAACTTCAGGTGCTGCTGCTTGGCGATGAAGGCCTTGGCCTTGTCGGTCGCCTCCGGCTTGTCGATGGAGACCGCCACCACCTCGACCGGCTGGCCCGCATAGCTCTCGGCGAGCCTGGCCAGCGTCGGCATCTCCACCACGCAGGGCGCGCACCAGGTGGCCCAGAGGTTCAGCACCACCACCTTGCCCTTGAAGTCGGCGAGCCGCACCGGCTGGCCGTCCGGCCCGAGGAAGCTGGTGGCCGGCGCCGGCCCGGCCTCGGTCAGCACCGCCAGCTTGGCCATGTCGCCCCTGGCGAGAGATTTCAGGTCGCCGCCGGCGGAAGGTTTGGAACAGGCTTGAGCAATGACGTATATGGCCGCGCCCAGGCCGATCACCGCGAGCACCTGAAGTGCGCGTTTGGTGAAGGTCGCGGATCTGGCTTCGGATAGTTCGCTCATATGACCGCTCCTCCCAACGACCCGACCACGGCCGCCGGCGGACAGGCCATGTGGGGCGGACGCTTCACCGTCAAGCCCGGCGAGGTGATGCAGGCGATCAACGTCTCCATCGGCTTCGACAAGCGGCTGGCGGCGGAGGACCTCGCCGGGTCGAAGGCGCACGCGGCGATGCTGAAGGCCGTGGGGGTGATCTCGGCCGACGACGAGGCGGCGATCCAGCGGGGCCTCGCCCAGATCGAGCAGGAGATCGCCGAAGGGACTTTCCCCTTCCGCGAGGAATACGAAGACATCCACATGAACGTGGAGGCCCGGCTCGCCGAACTGATCGGCCCGACCGCCGGGCGCCTGCACACCGCCCGCTCGCGCAACGACCAGGTGGCCGTCGATTTCCGCCAGTGGGTGCGCGACGCCTGCGCCCGCACGGCCGGCCAGCTGCAGAGCCTGCAACGCGCCCTGCTCATGAAGGCCGAGGCGCACGCCGACACCCTGATGCCCGGCTTCACTCACCTGCAGCCGGCCCAGCCCGTCACCTTCGGCCACCACCTGATGGCCTATGTCGAGATGTTCGGCCGCGACGCCTCCCGCTTCGCCGACGCCCGGGCGCGGATGAACGAGAGCCCGCTGGGCGCCGCCGCGCTCGCCGGCTCGCCCTTCCCCATCGACCGCCACGCCACGGCCAAGGCGCTCGGCTTCGACCGCCCGACCGCCAATTCGCTGGACAGCGTCTCGGCCCGCGACTTCGCCCTGGAGGCCTTGGCCGCCGCCGCCATCTGCGCCACGCACCTCTCGCGCCTGGCCGAAGAGATCGTGGTCTGGATGACCCCGCAGTTCGGCTTCATCCGCCTGACCGACGCCTTCACCACCGGCTCGTCGATCATGCCGCAGAAGAAGAACCCCGACGCCGCCGAGCTGGTGCGCGCCAAGGCCGGGCGCCTGCTGGGCGCCTTCACCCAGCTGGCCGTGGTGATGAAGGGCCTGCCGCTCGCCTATTCGAAGGACATGCAGGAGGACAAGGTCCCCACCTTCGAGGCCTTCGACGCCCTCGACCTCTCGCTCGCCGCCATGACCGGCATGGTCGCCGACCTAGAGCCCAACACCGAGCGCATGGCCGAAGCGGCGGGCGCCGGCTTCTCCACCGCCACGGACCTGGCCGACTGGCTGGTGCGGCGGCTCGACTTCCCCTTCCGCCAAGCCCACCACATCACCGGCGCGGCCGTAAAGCAGGCCGAGAGCCTGGGCGTCGACCTGGCCGGGCTGTCGATCGATCAGCTGCAGGCCATTGAACCGCGCATCACGGCTGATGTTTATGACGTGCTGACCCCCGCCGCCTCGGCGGCCAGCCGGACGAGTTATGGCGGCACGGCGCCGTCGCAGGTTCGCGCCCAGATCGCGCGGTGGAAGGAACAACTGGCATGAACGCCCGCCCCCTCATCCTCGGCCTCGCCCTGGCCGGCCTGCTCGCCGGCTGCGGCAAGATGGGCGACCTGGAGCGGCCCAGCCCGATGTTCCGCAAGGAAAGCTCCACCGACGGCGCCGACTCAGCCCAGCGCCGCGCCAGCGACCAGGACATCGGCCCCGACACCCAGGACCCGCGCGACCGCTACTCCGATCCGGCCCCGGCGCGCACCCTGCCGATCGAGGGCTCCGATCGCGGCCCCGGCGGCGTCGCCCCGGCCGGCGCCCTGCCCGATCCCTACGCCCGCCCGCGATGAACCACTTCGAGCTCCGCGGGGGCGAGCTCTGGTGCGAGGACGTCAGGCTTAGCGAGATCGCGGGCCAGGTCGGCACGCCGGCTTACGTCTATTCCACCGCCACCCTCGAGCGGCACTACACCGTCCTTCGCGACGCCCTGGCGGGCGCCGGCCTCGGCACGCCGCTGATCGCCTATGCGGTGAAGGCCAACTCCAACGTCTCGGTGCTGGCCACCCTCGCCCGCCTCGGCTGCGGGGCGGACACCGTCTCCGAGGGCGAGATCCGCCGCGCCCTGGCCGCCGGCGTGCCGCCCGAGCGCATCGTCTTCTCCGGCGTCGGTAAGACCCGCGCCGAGCTGGCCTTCGCGATCACCACCGGCGTCGCCGAGATCAATGTCGAGTCCGAGCCCGAACTGAACCTCCTGATCGAGGTCGCCGCCGAACTCGGCGCCCGGCCGGCCATCGCCATCCGCGTGAACCCCGACGTCGCCGCCGGCGGCCACGCCAAGATCTCCACCGGCAAGGCGGAGAACAAGTTCGGCGTCTCTTTCGCCGAAGCCGCCCGGCTCTATGCGAAGGCCAGCAACAACGCCCACGTCCGCCCAGTCGCTGTCGCCTGCCACATCGGCAGCCAGATCACCGACCTAGCCCCCTTTGAGGCCGCCTTCGGCAAGATGCGCGGCCTCGTCGAGCAGCTGCGCGCCGAGGGCCTGACCGTCGAGCGCCTCGATCTCGGCGGCGGCCTCGGCGCGCCCTACTTCGACGCCCCCGAGCCCCCCGCCCCGGCCGCCTTCGCGGCCATGGTCGCCAAGGTGATGGCCGGCCTCGACATCGAGTTCGCCTTCGAGCCCGGCCGGATGATCGCCGCCAACGCCGGCGTCCTCCTCGCGCGCGTGCTGCACATCCACGAACGCCCCGAGGGCCGCCGCTTCCTGGTGCTCGACGCCGGCATGAACGACCTGATCCGCCCGGCGATGTACGAGAGCTACCACGACATCCGGCCTGTCCGGCCGCGCGAGGGCGCCGCGCTTGCCTACGACGTGGTCGGCCCGATCTGCGAGACCGGCGACACCTTCACCCGCGAGCGCCCGCTGCCGCCGCTGGAGGGCGGCGACCTGGTGGCCTTCATGACCGCGGGCGCCTACGGCGCGGTGATGTCGAGCGAGTACAACAGCCGGCCGCTCGTGCCGGAGGTGCTGGTGAAGGGCGGCGAGTTCGCAGTGGTGCGCCGCCGGCCGAGCTATGAGGAGATGCTGGCGAGCGAAGCCCGCGCCCCCTGGCTAGCCGGCTAGGTCGAACGCTTCGAGCGGAATCCAGCCCTGGTCACTCAGGCCGAACAGGGTCACCGTCCGCGCCGTCACCGAAATCGGCTTGGCGAGCTTGGAGGCCAGTCCGCGCTCGATCGCGCGGAACGCGGCCGGGTCGCCGTGGGCGACGGTAAGGTGGGGGACGATTTCCGGGAAAGCCCCACCGAACGACGGATGCCCTGGGAATGCCTGCTCCAGGTGGCGCACCAGGGCGACGATGGGCTCCGCCGGAGACGGCGCCAGCCACAGGACATTGTCGAACCGCCCGAAGCCCCCGAGGTCGAATGACAGCGGCGATGTCGCCGCGCAGAGCGCAGCCAGTTTCGCCCTCACCTGGTCATTGAGGGCGCGGGAGTCCATGAAGGGGTAGATCAGAGTTACGTGTGGCGGCATCCCCGCGCGGGCGGCGGGATCATGCTTCGCGCGGGTCCGGCCGACGATCGCCTGGGCTTCCGGCACGCACAGGACCAGGCCGGTTTGCATCGCCCGTCAGTCTCTAGCGTGAAACGGCAATGCGAGGCCCAGGCGGCGGCATTCCTGGTGAATCCTGATCGCGTTGGTGAGAACCTCGCTTCGCGCCCGCTCCTTATCCTGCGCAAGGTCGATCGATGGCTGAAGGATAACAAGCGGCGAGGAGCCCCCCGAGGATGCGGCTTCTTCCGACACCACGAAGGTGGTTATGCGCACCCGACCGATCTGGGCCGTCCCACAGGACGACTTCCCGTTGGGGCTGGATTGATACTCGATGACGCGGACAGGCTGGTCGGTGGCGTCGGCAGCCGCCAGCTGCTCGGCGATATGCGCCTTGTGGGGATTCCTTTCGGCGATCAGGTCCTGGCACGAGGCCAAGAGAAGACCGGTCAAAACCACCGCCTGTAGTTTCATGCCGCGACCGATCAGTCCATCGCCCCGATGAACGGCAGCCCGCGCATCGCCCCCGCCGCGTCCATGCCGTAGCCGACCAGGAACCGCCCCGGCGCCTGCCAGGCCACGAAGTCCGGCTCGATGGCGCGCTTTTCCGGCCAGGGCTTGGAGGCGAAGACGGCGGTCAGGGCCTCGGTGGCGCCGGCGTCCTTCACCAGGCGGGCGGCCTCGGAGAGCGACAGTCCCGTGTCGCAGACATCGTCGAGGATCAGGGCCCGGCGCCCGACGATGGGCCGCTGCAGGTCGGCGCGCACCTCGCAGCGGCCGGTGCTGGCCCGTTCGTCGCCGTAGGAGGCCAGCCACAGGCAGTCGAAGCGCAGGTGGCGGCCGATCCTGGCTAGCGCCCGCGTCATGTCGGCCGCGAACCACAGGCCGCCGGTGAGCAGGCACACCGCCACGTCGCCGTCGTCGAGCCGCGGGGCGATTTCCTCGGCGAGGGCGGCGACGCGGGCGGCGACTTCGGCCTCGTCCAGCAGGACGGCGGGCTCAGCCATGCGGCGCGGCCTCTGGCGCGTGGGGCGCGGGCTCGGCCGGCGCGCCCAGGTCGACGGGCGGCGGGGCTTCCGGCAGGTCGGCGTCGGCCGCGCCCCGCAAGGGCAACTCCGCCTTGGGCGCGCCGTGCGCCTTGGTCGGGTCCCTGGCCACCACGCCCTCGCCGGCGGCGTCGGGGGCGAAGGCGATCTCCAGGTCGGCGGCGGTCTTCGGCGGGTCGACCAGGGTGACCATGAAGTGGCGGGTGGCGCCGGCCGGGATCTGCGGGTTGGCGGGCCGGGCGATCTGCACCAGCACCGGCTTGCCGCCGCTGTTGAGCAGGCTGATGCGCAGCGGCGGGGTGGTGATCGTCTCGCTCTCGATGTTGCGGATGGAGGCGGACACCATCAGCGCCGCGTGCCCCATCTGCAGGGTCGCTTCGGCGCGGGGGTTCTCCACCACCAGTCCGAGGCTGTTCACCGGCAGCCCGATCGCCGCATAGGCGCCGGCGGTGCGCGGCCAGAGCCGCACGATGTCGCCCCGGAACACGATGGCCAGGGCGATCAGCACCGCAAGGCCCGCGGCCATGCCCGCCCAGACCACGCCCGTGGCCGCGGCCTCGCGCACCTTGCGGCGGGTCTCGGCCTTGGCCCGGATGACCTTGGGCAGCGCCTCGCCGGGCAGTTCGGAAATCTTCTCCGGTTCAGCTTTGGCGGCCTCCGCCGGCTCTTTGGCCAGCGCGCCCTCTTCGCCGGACGAGGCGAGCTCCAGCGGCGGACGCGCGGTCCAGCGGGCGCCGCACGAGGCGCACTTCACCGCCCGGCCGCCAGGGCCGATCTGCGCGTCGTCCACGAAATAGCTGGCGGCGCACTCTGGACAGGTCAGTATCATCGCGGGCGAATCGGACGCTCCAGCAACCCCCGGCTCCGAGGTCGCCGATTTCCTTCGACATGTCCAGAAACGCTGAGACGCCAAGCGCTTCCGAGACCCCAGAAGAGCCGGTCCTGCGCTTCGACGAAGTGTCCATGCGCTACGGCCGCCAGCCGGAGGTGCTGACCGGCGTCAGCTTCGCCCTGCGGCCGGGCTCGTTCCACTTCATCACCGGCGCCTCGGGGGCGGGCAAGAGTTCGCTCCTCAAGCTCATCTACCTGGCCGCCCGGCCCTCCAGCGGCCTCATCCACCTTTTCGGCCAGGACCTGTCGCGCGCCCCCGCCGGGCTGCTGCCCCTGCTGCGCCGCCGGATCGGCGTGGTGTTCCAGGACTTCCGCCTGCTCGACCACCTCACGGCCTTCGACAACGTCGCCGTGCCGCTGCGCATCACCGGCCAGAAGCCGTCGAGCTACCGGGCCGACGTCGCCGAGCTGCTCGGCTGGGTGGGCCTGAAGGGCAAGATGCAGGCGCTGCCGCCCACGCTGGCCGGCGGCGAGAAGCAGCGGCTGGCCATAGCCCGCGCGGTGGTCGCGCGCCCCGACCTGCTGCTGGCCGACGAGCCCACCGGTAATGTCGACCATCAGATGGCCCTGCGCATCTACCGCCTGTTCGTGGAGCTGAACCGCCTGGGCACGACGGTGGTCATCGCCACCCACGACCAGGACCTCGTCGCTCGCTCCGGCCAGCCGGTGATGCATCTGGAGGGCGGCCGCCTTTCCCTGCCCGCCGCGCCGGCTCCGCGAGGCCGGCTGTGACGCCGTTCGACCCGATGCGCTGGCGCCCGGCGCCGTTCCTGCCGCGCAACGACGTGCGGGACGGGGCGCTGATGTTCGTGATCGCGGTGCTCTCCTTCCTCGCCTGTCTCACCGCCCTGGGCGCCGTGGCGTCCGATCGCGCCGCCCGCGGCTGGACCGCCCAGCTGGCCGGCTCGGCGACGGTGGTGGTCCACCCGAGGCCCGGCGAGACCCCCGACAGCGCCGCCGCGCGGGCGGCCGAAACCCTCTCCAGCGTCGAGGGGGTGGCCGAGGCGGTCGCCCTGGAGAAGGAGAAGGCCGAGGCGCTGATCGCCCCCTGGCTGGACGATCCGGAGGTGCTCGCCGACCTGCCGGTGCCGCGCCTGGTCACCGTCGAGCTCGACCGACGCGCCCCGGCCAGCACCGAGGCCATGACCGCCGCCCTAAAGGCGCGGGGCCAGGATGCGACGGTCGACGACCACTCCACCTGGATGAAGGAGATCAAAAGCGCCGCCGGCCTGACGCGGTGGGCGGCCTTCGGGGTCTTCCTGCTGATCGCCATGGCGACCGCCGCGGCCATCGCCTTCGCCACCCGCGCGGGACTTGCGGCGCGGCGGGACATCGTCGAGGTGCTGCACCTCTCCGGCGCGACCGACGGCTTCATCGCCCGCCTGTTCCAGGTGCGATTCGCCCGCATGGCGGCGCTCGGCGGCCTCGCCGGCGCAGCCGGCGCGGCGGCGTTCGGCGCGGCGCTTCGCCTCATCGGCGGGGGGGAGGGCCTGACCCCGGTGCTGCCGGTGGCGTGGTGGGATTTGAGCCTGACGCTCGCTTGCCCTATCGCTGCGGCCGGGGTGGCTGCGCTGGCCGCGAGGCAGACGGCCGTAGCGTTGATCGGGGAGCTGACATGAAGAGCCTGGCCGGCCTTCTGGTCGTGCTGATGATCTGGGCGGTGGGGTTGATGGCCTTCGCCGCGCGGATCGATCGCTCGACCCCGGCCCCGGACCCGGCGCCCGCCGACGGCATCGTCGCGCTGACGGGAGCGGCGTCCAACCAGCGGATCGCCGCGGCCACACGCCTGCTGGAAACCGAAAAGGGCAAGCGAATGCTGGTCTCGGGCGTCAACCGGGAGGCCACGCGCGAGGACATACGCGGCCTCTCCAGGGCCGCCCGCCGGCTCTACGACTGCTGCGTGGACTTGGGCTTCACGGCCGCCACCACCCTCGGCAACGCCGAAGAGACCGCCGAGTGGGCCAGGGCCAACCGCTACAAGAGCCTGATCATCGTCACCGCCGACTACCACATGCCCCGCGCGCTCCTGGAGCTGCGCGCCGCCAATCCCGGCGTCGAGCTGCAGGCCTATCCGGTCGCCACGCCAGTGCTGGATCCGGCGAACTGGTGGAAGAGCGGCGGCGGCGCGCGGTTGATGATCGTGGAGTACCTGAAATACCTCGCCATCCTCGGCCGCGAGACCCTGCTCAGCCTCGGTCCGAAGGATGACCAACCGGCCGCGAAGGAGGCGGCGCTCGCCAAATGATCGCGTTCCGCTCGTTCCTCTTCGTCGCGGCCTTCTACCTTTGGTCGGCGATGCTGGCGATCGGGATGATCCCCCTGTTCGTCGCGCCGCATCGCTGGATCGGCGCCGCCCTGGGCGTGTGGAGCCGCGGCAACCTCCTGCTGTTGCGGGTGCTGTGCGACGTGAAGGTGGAGATCCGCGGCCTTGAGCACGCGCCGAAGGGGCCGGGCCTGGTCGCCGCTAAGCACCAGTGCATGTTCGACACCATGTCGCTGTGGCACGTGCTGCCGGGCGCCTGCTTCGTGCTCAAGAAGGAGCTGATCCTGATCCCCTTCTTCGGCTGGTACTCGCTGAAGGGTAAGATGATCGTCGTCGACCGCGAGGCTCACGCCAAGGCGCTGCGCAAGCTGGTCAAGGACGCCAAGGACCGCCTCGCCGACGGCCGCCAGATCGTCATCTTCCCGGAAGGCACCCGCACTCCGCCCGGCGAGACCGGCGACTACAAGCCCGGCATCGCCGCGCTCTATCGCGAGCTCGGCGTGCCGGTGGTCCCGCTGGCCACCAACTCCGGCGTCCACTGGCCGGCGCATGGGTTCATCCGCAAGCCCGGGACCATCGTCTTCGAGTTCCTGCCGCCAATCCCCGCAGGCCTGAAGCGCGCGGAGTTCATGCGCGAGCTGGAGGGGCGGATCGAGCCGGCGTCGATGGCGCTGCTGCCGCTCTAGCGGAGCGGGCGTGCGTCCTTCGAGACGCGCTTCGCACTCCTCAGGATGACCAAGTCAGCAAAAGCGTCGTCATGGTGAGGGCGGCCGAAGGCCGTGTCGCGAACCACGCACGGCCTGGCCGCGGGTTCAGGCCGCCTCGCGGGCGTCGACCATCCCGAGCAGCGTCTCCAGGCAGCGGTCCTTCACGCCCTCCTGGCGCAGGTGCAAGACGAGGTCGCGCAGGTAATCGACATTGCGCCCCGAGAGGCCCGTGGAGCGGCCGATCAGCTCGGCCTGCTTTTCCAGGCTCAACGCCCCGGCCCATTGCGGATGATGCGTGTCGGAGAGGAACACCAGGCACTCGACCCGCCGGCCATCGGCCAGCCGCACCGGGCGATAGGCCTCGATATAGGTCTCGGTCGGCTGCTCGCGTTCGATGAGATAGGCGTAGACCTCCGGCCACTCGGACTCCGCCACGCGATACGCCGCGCCGCGGCAAGCGCCGCCGGGCGCCAGGCCGAGCACCAGCCCCGGACGCTCGTAGGTGCCCCGATGATGCACCGAATAGATGCAGAAGGCGCGCCGTCGGCCGTGGAGCGTGGCGGCCTGACGCTCTACATAGGCGAACCCCGGCCGCCACATCAGCGAGCCATAGCCGAACACCCAGCGCTCGATTTCCGCCATCGTCCCTCTGCAAAGCCTGAGCATGACCCTGCCCGACGACCCGCCCGCCCGTAAACCCCGCCGCTTCTGGCTCTATGCGCCCTTCGTCCTGGCGCTGCTGCTCGTGGCGGCCTGGGGCGGGGTCTGGCTGCACCTGCGAGGCCAGGCGGAGAAGGCGCTGGACGACGGCGCGGCGCGGCTGCGCGCGCAGGGCTACGAGGTGGCCTGGAAGTCCCGCGCCGTCACCGGCTTTCCCATGCGTCTCTCGGTCAGCCTGACGGACGCGCGCATTCGCGAGCCGTCCGGCTGGGCGCTGGCCGCGCCGGTGCTGGAGGCCGAGGCGCGGGTCCACGCCCCTGGCCACTGGCTGTTCGCCGCGCCGCAGGGCCTGACCTTCACGCGGCCCAAGGGCGGCCCGGTGAAGGTGACCGGCCAGGTGCTCCGCGCTTCCCTGCGCAACCTGGACGCCAGCCCGCCGAACTTCTCCTTCGAGGGGGTCAAACTGGCCTTCGCCCCCGAGGCGGGCGCCCTGCCCTTCGCGCTCGCCACCGCCGAGCGGGTGGAGCTGCATCTGCGCTCGGCCCCGGACGACAAAGGCTCCAGCCTATTGCGCGTCGCCGACGCCAAGGGACGGCCGGGCACGCTCTGGGGCCGCATCGCCGGGGATGCGACCATCGACATCGGCTGGGACCTCGCGCTCGACCACGCCGCCGCCTTCAAGGGTGAGAGCTGGCCGGACGCCGTGCGCAACTGGACCGCCGCCGGCGGGAGCGCCGAGGTCAAGCAGGCCGGGATCACCGCCGGCCCCGCCGTGCTCGGCGTGCGGTCGGGCCGCCTGTCGGTCGATCCGGACGGGCGGCTGCGCGGCGAGCTGCGGGCCAACCTGAAGCGCGCGCCCCAGGCCCTGGCCGCCATGGGCGCCGAGGGCGTCATCGCGCCGGAAACCGCCGCCATCGCGGGACTGGTGGCCTCGACCCGACAGGACGGCGAGATCGCCGGCGCCACCATCACCTTCCAGGCGGGCCAGACAACTCTTGGGCCCGTGGCGATCGCACCGGCCCCGAAAGTCTACTGAGGAGGCGACAATGAACGGCAAATACCTGGGCGTCGGCGTGGCGATCGGCGTCGGAGCCGGTACGGCCATCGGCGTGGCGATGGACAATCTCGCGGTCGGCCTCGGCCTTGGCCTGGGGATCGGCATCGCCATCGGGATCGCCTTGGGTCAGGGCAGGAAATAGCCCCGGATCGTCCGCCGACCTGGGCCGCGGGGAGATTTCTTGCGCCCGCGGGCCCCATGCCCTAACCCCTGCCGCGAGGCGGGAGCGCATGGCCAAACTGGAGCTCAGCGAGACCGAGGGGATGTCCCTCGACGAGGTGCGATGGCGGATCGACGCCATCGACGCCGACCTGCTGCGCCTGCTCGACACCCGCGCCGCCCTCGCCCGCCGGGTGGCCGAGGCCAAGGCCGCCGCCGGGAACGCCGATGAGTTCGGCCTCAGGCCCGCCCGCGAAGCCCAGGTCATCCGCCGCCTGATCGGCCTGCCGCGCGAGGCCGCCACGCCGACCCTGATCGCCCGCATCTGGCGCGAGGTGATGAGCGACAATCTGGCTCGCCAGGGCCCCTATCAGTTGACGGTGTTCGGCGGTCGCGACCCGGTGCGGGCGGTGGAGCTGGCGCGCGGTCACTTCGGCGCCGCCCCGGCCCTGCGCCAGACCGCCGACCCGCGGGAGGCGCTGGCCGCCACCGCCAAGTCCGGCGGGGTGGCGGTGCTGTCGCTCGCCAGCGACACCCCCTGGTGGGGCCGCCTGCTCGCCGAGCCGCAGACTCGGGTGTTCGCCGCTCTGCCCTGCCTCGCCGCCTGGGGACCGCCCGGCGCGCTGGCGGCGGCCCGGATCGAGGTCGAGCCGACCGGCGGGGACATCACCTTCTGGGTGACCGACGCGCCGGGGGCCGCCGCCGCCGCCGTCGACGCCTTGAGCCGCGACGGAGTCGCCGCCGACCTGCTGGCCGAGGCGGGGGGCTTAAAGCTCTTCGCGCTCGCGGGCTTCTACCAGCCGCAGGACGAGCGCCTGGTCCGTGCGCCCGGGTCGCTCAGCGGCGTCATCGGGGCTGCGCCCGCGCCGTTCGACGTGTAGAGACCCGCTCCCATGAGCGTCGCCGTAACCACCCGCCCCGAAGCCAAGCCCGGCATCCTCGACATCACCGCCTACCAGCCCGGCAAGGCCAAGGTCGACGGCGTCGAGAACCCGGTGAAGCTGTCCTCCAACGAGAACATCCTGGGCTCCAGCGAAGCGGCGCGCGAGGCCTTCAAGGCCGCCGTCGACACCCTGCACATCTACCCGGACAGCCGCGCCACCGTGCTGCGCGAGGCGGTCTCGAAGCACTTCGATCTGGAACCTGAACGCCTGGTCTTCGGCGACGGCACCGACGAGGTGCTGCACCTGATCAACCAGGTGTTCCTGGAGCCCGGAGACAACATCGTCATGGGCCAGTACGGCTTCGGCGCCTACGCCATCGGCGCGCGGGCCTGCCAGGGCGAGGTGCGCGAGGCGCCCGAGCCCGACCACCGCATCTCGATCGACGAGGTGCTGAAGCGGGTCGACGAGCGCACGCGGCTGATCTTCATCACCCAGCCGGCCAATCCGACGGGCACCTTCACCACCCGGGAGGAGCTGGCCGCCCTGCACGCCGCCCTGCCGCCCAGCGTCACCATCGTGCTCGACGGCGCCTACGCCGAGTTCGCCGACGATCCGCGCTTCACCGACGGCCTGGACCTGGCGCGCACGGCCGAGAACGTCATCGTCACCCGCACCTTCTCCAAGCTGCACGGCCTGGCGGCCCTGCGGATCGGCTGGGCCTACTGCCCGGCGCACATCGCCGACGCGCTCGACCGCATCCGCGCGCCGTTCAACACCTCCATCGCCGCCCAGAACGCCGCCGTCGCCTCCCTGGCCGATGTCGAGTTCCAGGAGCGGTCGCGCCAGCACGTGCTCTACTGGCGTCCCTGGCTCGCCCAGCAGCTCGGCGGCCTCGGCCTCGACATCGTGCCGAGCCAGGCCAACTTCGTGCTCGTCGGCTTCCCCAAGACCCCCGGCCGCACCGCCAGGGAAGCCGAGGCCTTCCTCGCCCAGCGCGGCTGGATCGTCCGCGGCGTCGCCAACTACGGCCTGCCCGACCACCTGCGCATCACCGTCGGCCTGGAAGAGCACAACCGCGCCGTGGTCGAGGCCCTGGCCGAGTTCATGGGCCGCTGAATATGGTCGACCAGCCCCTCTTCTTCCGCCTCGCCGTGCTCGGGTGCGGCATGATCGGCGCCTCGGTGATGCGGGCCGCGCGCCAGTCCGGCGCCGTCAGCGAGATCGTCGGCTACGACGCCGACGCCGGCCACCGCGCCCGCGTCGCCGAACTCGGCATCGCCGACCGCGTGGCGGAAGACGCCGAAGCCGCCGTCTCCGGCGCCGACCTGGTGATCCTGGCCACGCCCGTGCTGGCCATGGGCGAGGTCGCCAGGGCCGCCGCAGCCGGCCTGCGCCCCGGCGCCACGGTCACCGACGTCGGCTCGGTGAAGGGCCAGGTCGCCCAGGCGCTCGACGAAGCCTTGCCCCGCCACGTCTTCCTGATCCCCGGCCACCCGATCGCCGGCGCCGAGAAATCCGGCCCGGACGCGGGGTCCGGCGAGCTCTTCCAGAACCGCTGGACCATCCTCACCCCGCAAGCGCGGGAGGATCAGCCCTACCTCGACGCGGTGAAGCGACTCTCCGATTTCTGGACCGCGCTGGGCGCCAACGTCGACACCATGGACGCCGAGCACCACGACCTGGTCCTGGCCGTCACCAGCCACCTGCCCCACCTGATCGCCTACAACATCGTCGGCACCGCCGCCGACATGGAGGCGGTCACCCGCTCGGAAGTGATCAAGTACTCGGCCGGCGGTTTCCGCGACTTCACCCGCATCGCCGCCTCCGACCCGACCATGTGGCGCGACGTCTTCCTGACCAACAAGGAGGCGGTGCTGGAGGTGTTGGGCCGCTTCACCGAGGACCTGCAGGCGCTCTCGCGGGCCATCCGCTGGGGCGAGGGCGACAAGCTGCACGAACTTTTCACCCGCACCCGCGACATCCGCCGCGGCGTCATCGACGCCGGCCAGGACATCAGCGCCCCGAACTTCGGCCGCGGCCAGCACTAGGCCCTATCGGGCGTCCTGCAGCACGGTCGGGATCAGTTCGGACACCGTCGGATGGATGTGCATGGTCCGGGCGAGCGCGTCCGCGCTCATGCCGCCCGCCATCGCGTCGAGCACCGAATGGATCGCCTCGTCGCCGCCGACGCCCAGGATCGCGGCGCCCAGCAAGGCGTCGGTCTCGGCGTCCGCCACGGTCTTCATGAAGCCCAGGGTCTCGCCCTTCTCCACCGCCCGCCCGACGCGGGTCATCGGCCGCTTGCCGACCTTCACCTTGCGCCCGGCGGCCCGCGCCTGGGCCTCGCTCAGTCCGACGCGCCCCAGCGGCGGATCGATGTAGAGGGCATAGGTGTCGATCCGCTCGGTGACCTTGCGGTCGGCGCCGTCCAGCAGGTTGGCGGCCACGATCTCGAAGTCGTTGTAGGCCGTGTGGGTGAAGGCCCCGCGCCCGTTGCAGTCGCCCAGCGCCCAGACGCCCTCGGCGCTGGTCCGCAAGGCGTCGTCGACCTTGATGTAGCCTCGCCCATCCACCTCCACGCCGGCCGTGTCGAGCCCGAGGTCGCCGGTGTTCGGCCGTCGGCCCACCGCCAGCAGCAGGTGCGAGCCGACCACCGTCCGCTCGCCGCTGTCGCAGTCGACGCCAACCGCCACGCCGTCCGGGTGAGCGTCGAAGCGGATGCACTCGGCCGCAAGCCGCATGGCGATGCCCTCGGCCTCGAGGATCTCGCGCACCGCCTGGGAGACATCCTCGTCCTCGCGGCCAATCAGCCGCGGGCCCTTCTCGACGATGGTCACCTCTGCGCCGAAGCGGCGGTACATCTGGCCGAACTCCAGCCCGATGTAGCTGCCGCCGACCACCACCAGGTGACGCGGCACGGCGTCCAGCTCGAGGATCGTGGTGTTGGTCAGGTAGGGGACTGTCCCCACCCCCGGCATGTCCGGCACGGCGGCGCGGCCGCCGACATTGAGGAACACCCGCTCGGCCGACAGCCGCTCGCCGCCCACCTCCAGCTCGCGCGACGCGGTGAAGCGCGCATGGCCGGTGAAGACCGTGCAGCCCTGCATGTCGCGCAGCCAGCGCTCCACGCCCTCGCGGGCGTCGCGGGAGACCTTGTCCTTGCGCGCCTTCACCGCCGGCATGTCGATGCCGACCTCGCCGGAGAGCCGCACGCCGAAATCGCCGACCCGGCGGGCCAGGTGGGCGGCGTGGGCGCTGGCGACCAGCGCCTTGGTCGGCATGCAGCCGGTGTTGACGCAGGTGCCGCCGAACAGCTTGCGCTCGATCAGCGCCACGTTCATCCCCGCCGCCGTCAACCGCCCGGCCAGCGGCGGCCCGGCCTGGCCGGCGCCGACGATGATGGCGTCGAAGGTCCTCACGCGGCCAGGACGATCAGCGCCGCCCCGCCGATCGCCACCACATCCTCGATCAGCGCCGCCGGACGGTCGCGCCCGAACGCCGCCGCCAGCCGCGCCCGCGCCGCGGCCCCGCCGAGCGTGCCGATCACCGCCCCGACCGCGCCCAGCGCCGCCCCGATCCACAGGGCTCCAGCCGGCGTCGCGATCGCCGCGCCGCAGAGGGCGCCGGAAAGGATGCGCGCCCCGAACTGCACCGGAACCCTGCGGCTGGGGGTCTTCGGCAGCTGGTCGGTGACCAGCTCGACCAGCGCCAGCACGGCGAAGATCCACGGCGTGATCGCATAACTCAGGAAGGCCAGCGGCGTGCCGGCCAGCGGCAGCAGCCCCCGCGCGGCGGCCCAGGCGACCGCCGCGGGCGCAGTCATCGCCCGCAGGCCCGCCACGACGCCGATCAACAGGGCGAGGGCGTACATCATGGGCCGAGGTCTCCGCGTGGAGCCGCAGGGTGCCCACGAAGAAGCTGGGCCGTAAAGCGGCCGGATCAGCCCGGCGGCTGCAGCTTGACGGCCGGGAGCGCCTGGCCGGTCTCCAGCCAGGTCTTCAGGTTCGAGGTGATCAGGCCCCAGCCGATGGCGCCGGCGCGCTTGAACTGCGGCGGTACGGGGCCGTCGGTGAATTCGTAGACGGTGAGCTTCACCACCTCACCGCCCTGCGGCGTCTCGGCCGGCTCAATGAGATATTCGACCTCGCAGTTGGGCAGGGCGACGCCCGGCGGCGCCGGCACGACCCACGTCACCCTCAGGCGATGCGGCCGGTCCTTGGCCAGCACCTCGCCGGTCACGCCCTCACCAACGGCGTAGCGCCCGCCGACCTCGCCCACCTCGACCGGCTGGCCCATGAACGGCCGGGCGACCGGATCCTCGCCGACCAGGGCGGCCCAGACCTTCTCCGCCGGCGCGGCGATGAACACCACGGCGATGTTGTTCAGCCCCCACGTGTCGTCAGTCACCCTTGGCCTCCAGTCCCTTCTTGAGCGCCACCAGCGCCTCGGCGCGGCTGCGCTCGAACTTGCCGATCCAGCGGTCGGCGATCTCGGCGATCGGGACCGGGTTCAGGTAGTGCAGCTTCTCGCGCCCGCGCCGCACGGTGACGACGAGGTTCGCCACCTCCAGCACCGCCAAGTGCTTTGAGACCGCCTGCCGGGTCATGGCCAGCCGCGCGACCAGCTCGCCCAGGGTCTGGCCATCCTCGGCGAAGAGCGCGTCGAGCAGGTCTCGCCGACTCGCGTCGGCCAGGGCCTTGAAGACCCGGTCGGTGTCCATCGCGGCCCCATATTACGCAACCGTTTAGTTGCATGTAAAGCGGGCGCGAGTCTCGCCTTGTCCCGCATCGTCTCGCGAGTATCTGCCCGGGAGTCCGCTCAGCCCAGGAAAGCCGCCGTCGCCTCGATCGCCTCGACGAGGCCCATGCGTTGCAGCTCTACCCCCTCCGGCAGGCTAGAGAACAGCCGCGTCGGCGCGGCGGCGTCGAGCATGACGAAGACGCCCTTGTCGTCCGCCCGGCGGATCAGGCGGCCGAAGGCCTGGGCGATGCGGGCTCTCGCCAGGGCGTCGTCGTAGGTCTTGCCGCCGAAGCGGGCGCGGCGGGCCTTGTGTAGGATGTCCGGGCGCGGCCAGGGGATGCGGTCGAAGACCAAGAGGCGAAGGGAGCGACCCGGCACGTCGACGCCGTCGCGCACGGCGTCGGTGCCGAGCAGGCAGGCGTCCTCCTCGGCGCGGAAGATGTCGACCAGGGCCCCGACCTCCAGCGGATCGACGTGCTGGGCGTAGAGCGCCAGGCCCCGGTCGGCGAGCGGGGCGGCGATCCGCTCGTGCACGGCGCGCAGGCGGCGGATGGCGGTGAAGAGGCCGAGCCCGCCGCCGCCGGCCGCCAGGAAGAGCTCGCGCATGGCGGCGGCCACCTGCCGCGGGTCGTCGCGGCCGACGTCGGTGACCACGAAGGCGCGGGCGTTGGCGGCGTAGTCGAAGGGCGAGGCGAGCCTGAGCACCTTCGGCGATGACGGCAGGCGGGCCGCGCCGGTGCGCATCTCGGCGAGGGCGAAGGGGTCGTCCGCGCCGGCGTCGGTGAGGGTGGCGCTGGTCACCAGCACGCCATGCGAGGGGGCGATCACTGCGGCGGTCAACGGCTCGGTGGGGTCCACCCAGTGGCGGCGGCAGGCGGCGTCGACCACCCGGCCGTAGAGGAAGGTGGCGTCGAACCAGTCGACGAAGTCCGGGTCGTCCTCGGCGTCCTCGTCGATGGCGCGCAGCATGGAGCGCCAGGCCGGCAGGGTCATGCGCGCGCGGCGGTCGAGCCCGCGCAGGGCGCCTTCGATGCGGGCGCGCTCGGAGGGGCCGAGCAGCGAGGCGTCCTCGTCGAGCACGTCCTCCAGATGGCGCGCCAGGGCGACCAGCGGCGCCTCGACGGCGGCGAGGGCGGCGGCGGCCTCGCGGGCGGTGTCGCGCACTAGGTCGATGGCCGGGCGGGCGGCGCATTCCATGCCGACCTCGGAGGGGGCGGCCCGGGCGCGCAGCTGCTCCAGCACCGCCACCAGGAAGCCCTCGACCGGCCCCATCGGGCTGACCTCGCCGTTCGGCGGGGCGATGCGGCCGGACCAGCCCTCGCCGGGAAGGGCGACGGCGGCGCGGGTGGCGTCGATCAGGGCGCGGCGGGCGTCCTCGTGCTCGCCGAGCACGTCCATCAGGCGGGCCTCAAGCCCCCTGCCCCGGCGGCCCCGCCCTTCCGGCCCGCGGATCCAGCGGCGCAGCTCGGCGGCCTCGGCGCCCGAGAGCGCGGCGGCGAAGGCGCTATCGGCGGCGTCGAACAGATGGTGGCCCTCGTCGAACACCAGCCGCTTCAGTCGGGCGGTCTCCACATCGGCCTTGGAGCCGCGCGCGGCTCTAGCGCCGTCAAAGGCCGCCTGGGTCATCACCAGGGCGTGGTTGGCGATGACGAGGTCCGCCCGCCGCGAGGCGCGCACCGCCTTCTCGATGAAGCAGGCGCGGTAGTGCGGGCAGCCGGCGTGGACGCACTCGCCGCGCCGGTCGACCAGGTTGGCCGCGTTCGCCTGCGCGGCGGGCGAGACGGCGAAGAGGGTGGGCAGCCAGGCGGGGAAGTCGCCGCCGGTCATGTCGCCGTCGCGGGTGGCCCGGGCCCAGCGGGCGGCCAGCCCCAGGCCAATCAGGTCCGCCCCGCCGAGCTGGGCGGTGTTGGCCTGCTCCTGGAAGTTCAGCAGGCACAGGTAGTTCTCGCGCCCCTTGCGGACCACGGCCTTCTTCGCGCGCGTCTTGGGGTCGGGATAGACGGCGTGGCTCTCCCGCTCGATCTGCCGCTGCAGCGCGCGGGTGTAGGTCGAGACCCACACCGCCGGCCCGTTGGTCTCGGCCCACAGCGAGGCGGGCGAGAGGTAGCCCAGCGTCTTGCCGACGCCGGTGCCCGCCTCCGCCAGCACCATGCGCGGCTCGTTCTCCCGCTCGCGCGGCTGGAAGGCGAACGCAGTCTCGCCGGCATACTCGGCCTGGACCGGCCGCGCCTCGTCCAGGCCCAGGCGCGCCAGCATCTCCACCAGCCGCGCCTGCGCCAGCTC
>DASPLZ010000333.1:0-2030 GCA_035627295.1 Phenylobacterium sp.
CGCCTGAGAAGGCCCGCCCGCCTTCGGCGCTCCGGCTAGGCTCTAACAGAGCCGCTGAGCGGAAGCTGAAGCTCAACGACCGGCGCGGAGCGTTCGTTCTTCGCCGAAACGGTCATCTATCCCATGCTCCGGGCGAGGCCCGGCGCTCCGCATCCCTCCCCAACCTCGCCGGCGTTCCCGGCGGGCGGCGCGGGCGCGCGCGCATCCTGCAAAGACGCCCCCACGGCGCCTTTCGTCCGGGCCGCGTCGTGCTAGACCTGACCCTCTGATCGGGGGAAACGACAGATGGCCGAAGTAACCGCGGGCGAAGCGCCGCCCGCAAAGGCAAGCGCCTCGACGCGCACCGTGGTGGTGGCCTCCTCGGCCGGCACCGCCTTCGAGTGGTACGATTTCTTCGTCTTCGGCACCCTGGCCGCGGTCATCTCCAAGAACTTCTTCTCGGCCCTGGACGAGACGGCGGGGCTCCTGGCCGCCCTCGCCCTCTTCGGCGCCGGCTTCTTCTTCCGCCCGCTCGGGGCGCTGATCTTCGGGCGCCTGGGCGACATGATCGGACGCAAGGCCGCCTTCCTGATCACCGTCACCCTGATGGGCGGGGCGACCTTCGCCATCGGCCTTCTGCCGACCTACGAGCAGGCCGGGATCATCGCCCCGATCCTGCTCATCCTCATGCGGATCATCCAGGGCACGGCGCTCGGCGGCGAATACGGCGGGGCGGCGATCTACGTCGCCGAACACGCCCCGCCGGACAAGCGCGGCTGGCTGACCGGCTGGATCCAGACCTCCGCCGCCTTCGGCCTCGTCGGCGCCCTCTTGGTGATCTACGTCACCCGCACGGCGATGGGCGAGGCGGCCTTCACCGCCCCCACCTGGACCGGCGGCTGGCGCATCCCCTTCCTGCTCTCGGCGGGCCTGCTGGCGATCTCGATCTTCATGCGCCTGAAGCTTTCCGAGAGCCCCTCCTTCCAGAAGCTCAAGGAGGCGGGCGAGCAGTCCAAGGCCCCGTTCAGCGAAGCCTTCGGCCAGTGGAAGAACCTGAAGATCGTCCTCCTGGCGCTGTTCGCCTTCATGAGCGCCCAGGGCGCGGTCTGGTACACCGCCTTCTTCTACACCCAGGTGTTCATGGAGCGGTTCCTGAAGGTCGAGCCCTCGACCACCAACCTCCTGATCATGGCGATCACCATCGCCTCGGCGCCGCTCTACGTCTTCTTCGCCTGGCTGTCGGACAAGGTCGGCCGCAAGTGGGTGATGTGGGGCGGCATGACGCTGGCCCTGCTGACCTTCTTCCCGGTCTTCAAGGCCATGACGCCCACGGCCAACCCGGCCCTGGCCGAGGCCCAGGCGCGCACACCGGTGGCTGTGGTCGCCGACCCCGCCACCTGCTCCTTCCAGTTCGACCTGATCGGCAAGGCGACCTTCGCCAGCTCCTGCGACATCGCCAAGTCGGTGCTCTCCAACGCCGGCGTCTCCTACCACCTGGAGGCCGGCCCGGCCGGCGCCCCCGCCGAGGTGCGCGTCGGCCAGTCGGCCGTGCAGTCGATCGAAGGCCAGGGCCTCTCGGCGACCGACCTGAAGGCCGCCCGCGCCGGCGTCGAGGCCCGCATCAAGGCGACCCTCGCCGAGGCCGGCTACCCCGCCAAGGCCGACCCCGAGCGGGTCAACTTCTGGGGCCTCTTCGGCCTCCTGATGGTGCTGGTGGTGGGCGCCACCGCCCTCTACGGCCCGATGGCCGCCTCGCTGGTGGAGCTCTTCCCGACGCGGGTGCGCTACACGGCCCTCTCCCTGCCCTACCACATCGGAACGGGGTGGATCGGCGGCTTCGTGCCGGTCACCGCCTTCGCCATCGTCACGGCGACGGGGGATATCTACTCGGGCCTCTGGTACTCGGTGGTCTTCACCGCCATCAGCGTGGTGGTGTGCCTCTGGCTGCCGGAGACCAAGGGCAAGCCGCTGGACTGATGCCGGACCTGGTCGTCGAGTTCGCAGCGGCGGCCGACATCGAGCAGCTCAAAGCGCTCGACTCCCACATCGAT
>DASPLZ010000334.1:0-5059 GCA_035627295.1 Phenylobacterium sp.
ACATCGGGGCCCCGGCCGGCAGGGCGGTGACGGCGCCCAGCTTGAGCCCCAGGAAGCCGCGCGTCTCGCCGGCCTCGTGCAGCACCGCCACGCCCAGGTGCGAGGGCGCCCCGCGGTGGGCCCGCTCGACGGCGCGCACCCACTGGGGGGTGAGGAAGGCGGTGTCCAGCGCCGGGTCGGCCGCCTGCCACGCCGCCCACAGCGCGGCCTGCTCGGCCGTCAGCTCGTCGGGGCGGATGAGGTCGATCTGCACGGGCGATGGCCGGGTCCGGGACAGGGAGGCCAAAGCCCATAACCCGCCAACCGTTTCCGCGAGGTTGCTTGGCGGGGCCGTCGGCGTGCTATCGGGTCGGGCGATGAGCGCCTCCCTCGCCGACGCCGCCGCCTTCGCCCGTCGCTGGCTGTTCGACGAGGCGCTGCCGCTCTGGGCCGAGCGCGGGCGCGATCCCGACGGCGGGTTCCACGACCAGCTGGACGACGACGGGCGGCCGGTGGCGGCGCCCAAGCGCGCGCGGGTGCAGGCGCGGCAGGTGATGGTGTTCGCCGAGGCCGGGCGGCTGGGCTGGGACGGCGACTGGCGGGCGCAGGCGGCGCACGGACTGGCCTTCCTGCGGTCCAAGGCGGTGGACGGGCTGGTCCCGACCACCTTCGATCCGCCCGGGCCGGTCGACCTCTACGACCAGGCCTTCGTGCTCCTGGCGCTGACCTACGACCCCTCGGAGGACGCGGCGGGCGAGGCGGGACGGCTCTGGCGGCGGCTGCAAGCGCGGTTCGGCGGCGAGCCGGGGTTCCGCGAACCGCCGCCCGCGTCCTTCCCGCTGCAGGCCAACCCGCACATGCACCTCTACGAGGCGGTGATGGCCTGGCGCGCGCTGAGGCCCGCCGCCCCGTGGCGCGAAGCGGCGGCGACGATCCGGCGGATGGCGCTGGAGATCTTCGTCGATCCGGCGAGCGGGCTGCTGGGCGAATACTTCTCGGATGACGGTGAGAGCGCCGCCGACGAGGTGTGGCCCGGCCACCAGTACGAGTGGGGCTGGCTGCTGCTGCACGACGCGGAGGGCTCGGCCTCGGCCCAGGGCGTGGGCGAGCGGCTGATCCGCCTGGCCGGCGAGCTGGGCGTCGACCGGGCGCGCGAGGCGGTGGTGTTCTCGCACCGGCGCGACGGGCGGGTGATCGACGGCGGGGCGCGGCTCTGGTCGCAGACCGAGCGCTTGCGGGCGGCGCTGGCGATGCATGCGCGGCGGCCGCGCGAGCCCCGATGGGAGGCCGAGGCGCTGGCGGCCTTCGGGACCATCCGTCGGTATCTGGAGACGCCCGGCGGCGGGCTCTACCGCGACCTGATGCGGCCGGACGGGACGTTCGTCGCCGAGCCGTCGAAGGCCAGCACCCTCTATCACCTGATGAGTGCGTTCCTGGTGCTGCTCGAAGCGGCGCGCTGAGCGGCCGTGCGTCCTTCGAGACGCCCGCTTCGCGGGCTCCTCAGGATGACGACTGCAGTGGTTCGCTACAAACCTTAGTCATGGTGAGGAGCGGCGAAGCCGCGTCTCGAACCACGCACAGCGCCTCAGTGGTTCGCCTTCCAGAACTCGCCCCACTCGGTGAGGAAGTCGCTGCTGGACCAGACCTTCTCGCGGCCGACGCCGTCGACGAGTTCGATGCCGTGGTCGCGGCAGGCGGCCTCCTCGCCCGGCGGCATGGTCTGGCCGGCGACGCGGTCGCCGCCCTTGGCGAAGACGTGCGGGCGGATGGCGTTGAGGGCCACGGCGACGGTCGGGTCGTCCTCGATCTCGAACTTCACCACATAGTCGACGCCGCGGATGGCCGAGACGATGGCCGCGCGGGTCTCGACGTCCTGGAAGGCCTTGCCCTTCTTGGCCCGCAGGAAGGCGTCGCCGTTGACGATCACCACCAGGGTGTCGCCGAGCGCCTTGGACTCCACGATGCAGGTGACGTGGCCCGGGTGGATCGGGTCGAAGCCGCCGGAGGTGGCGACGATGCGGCCCATGTCGCTCGCCGGGTCGTCGCGTAAGCGCGCGAACTCCTCGAGCGTCAGGACCGGGGCGTAGTTGGCGGGGGTGTAGCTGGCGCGGCTCATTTAACCGCCGAATAGGCCGTGGGCGCGAGAAACCGGGTGTCCATGTTGGCGACGATGGGGCCGTCCTTCTCGGAATCGGCGCGGGCGGCGATCCATTCCGGGTCGGACTGGAAGGCGCCCCAGCGGGCCTCGCGGTCGGCGAGGGACTCCCAGGCGAGCATGAACATCAGGTCGTTGCTCTTCGGCCCCACCAGGGTGGTCCAGAAGCCGGCCTGGCGGATGCCGTGCTTGTCCCAGATGCGCAGGGTGTCGCGCTCGAAGCGTTCGACGAGCTTGGGCAGCTTGCCCGGCATGGCGGTGTAGACGCGCAGTTCGTAGATCATCGGTGGTCCTTACTCGCTGAGCGGCCCTGCGTCCTTCGAGACGGCCGCTTCGCGGCCTCCTTAGGATGACGAATTCAGCACAAACCTAGTCATGGTGAGGGCGGCGCGCAGCGTCGCGTCTCGAACCACGCAAGGCCTCGCCTTAGCCGCCTTACGCCGCCGCCGGCTCGGCGTCGAACTCCGCGACCAGGTGGCCCGGCGCGAACTCCTTCAGCTCCGGCGCTGTGAACGGCGCAGCCGGGTCCACCGGGAGGCGCGAGGGCATGAAGCGCAGGGCCGAGCGCGGGTCGAGGGGGCTGGGGGGCTCGCCTTCCAGCTTCACGCGCTTCCTCCCCCGCTCGCGCACCGGGTCGGGGATCGGCGCGGCCGAGAGCAGGGCCTTGGTGTAGGGGTGCTGCGGGGCGGCGTAGATCTGCTCGCGGCTCGCCATCTCCATCACCCGGCCGAGGTAGAGCACCATCACCCGGTGGCTGATCTCGCGGATCACCGCCAGGTCGTGGCTGATGAAGATCATGGCGAGGCCCATCTCCTTCTGCAGCTCGATGAGCAGGTCGAGGATCTGGGCGCGGATGGAGACGTCGAGGGCCGAGACCGCCTCGTCGCAGATCACCACCTCGGGCTTCAGGATCATCGCCCGGGCGATGCCGACCCGCTGGTTCTGGCCGCCGGAGAGCTCGTGCGGGTAGCGGTTGATCAGCTCCGGCGCGAGGCCCGAGCGGCGCATCATCTCGGCCACCGCCGTATCGCGCTCGGCGCGCGACAGGTTCGGCCGATAGACGGTCAGCGGCTCGGCGATGGAATCGCCGATGGTCATCCGCGGGTCGAGGCTGGCCAGCGGGTCCTGGAACACCACCTGCAGGTCCTCGCGGGCCGCGCGCATGGCCTTCTCGTCGGCCTTGGTGATGTCCTTGCCGAGCAGGGTGACGGCGCCGGCGGTAGGCGGGATCAGGTTCAGCACGGCGCGGGCCAGGGTGGACTTGCCGCAGCCGCTCTCGCCGACCACGCCCAGGGTCTCGCCCTTGCGCACCTGGAAATCGACGCCATCGACGGCGCGCAGGTCCTGCTTCTTGCCGAACAGGCCCTGGTGGATGGGGAACCAGACCTTCACGTCCTTGCCCTCGACCACCACCGGAGCGTCCGCCGCCACCGGCTCGATGGTCGGTCGCCCGCCACGGTCCTCGCGGTCCAGGCGCGGGATCGCGGCCAGCAAAGCCTTGGTGTAGTCGGTCTTCGGCGCCGCGAAGATGTCGTGCACCGGGCCTTCCTCGACATAGGCCCCGTCCTTCATCACGCAGACGCGGTCGGCGAGGCGGGCGATCACGCCCATGTCGTGGGTGATCAGCACCATGGCCGCGCCCGTCTCGCGCTTCAGCTCGTCCATCAGGTCGAGGATCTCGGCCTGCACGGTGACGTCGAGCGCCGTGGTCGGCTCGTCGGCGATCAGGAGTTCCGGCCCGCCGGCCATGGCCGCGGCGATCATCACCCGCTGGCGCATGCCGCCGGAAAGCTCGTGCGGATACTGGCGCAGGCGCTTCTTCGCATCCGGGATGCGCACCCGCTCCAGCCAGTGCAGGGCGCGCTTCTCGGCCTCATCGCCGGAGAGCCCGTCGTGCAGGCGCAGCGGCTCGGCGATCTGCTCGCCGATGCGCACGTGCGGGGTGAGCGCCGTCAGCGGGTCCTGGAAGATCATGGTCATCTTCGAGCCGCGCAGCTTGTTCAGCTGGCTGGGCTTCAGGCCGATGAGTTCTTGCTCGTGCAGCTTGGCCGAGCCCGAGGCGCGGCCGTTCCGGGCGAGCAGGCCCATGACGGTCATGAAGGTCTGGCTCTTGCCTGAGCCGCTCTCGCCGACGACGCCGAGGCATTCGCCGCGGTTCACGGTGAGCGAGACCCCGCGCACGGCGTTCACGACGCCGTCGTGGGTGGCGAAATCGACTTTCAGGTCACGGATGGAAAGGACGGGAGAGGTCGGGTCGGTCAATGCGGCCTTCCGAGGGGAAACAAGGTTTGCGCGGACCATAGCGGCGGCCCGCGCTATAAGCGACTCCGTGCCCCACGCCCACTTGCGCCCCGCCCTCTTCCTGGACCGAGACGGCGTCCTCAACGAGGACCGCGGCTATGTGAGCCGGTGGGAGGACTTCCACTGGATCGATGGCGCCCGTGAGGCGGTGGCGGCCTTCAATCGCGCCGGCTGGCTGGTCATCGTGGTGACCAACCAGTCGGGGGTCGGGCGCGGCTACTACGACGAGGCGGCCATCGGGGCCCTGCACGACGCCATGCAGGCCGACCTGGCCGAAGCCGGCGCGCACGTGGACGCCATCTACTACTGCTGCGACCACCCCGAGGCGGTGGTCGAGGCCTACCGGCGCCCCGACCCGCCGAACCGCAAGCCCAACCCCGGCATGCTGCTGCAAGCCATGCAGGACTGGCCGGTCGATGCGGCGCGCTCGCTGATGGTCGGCGACAAGCCGGCGGACATGGAGGCGGCGCGGCGCGCGGGCGTGCGGGGAGTGTTGTTCGAGGGCGGGGACTTGCTGGCGTTTTTGCAGCGCGAGATCCCTTCTCCCCTTGCGGGAGAAGGTGTCGGCGAAGCCGACGGATGAGGGGTCTCTCAGAACTCTAACCGGCCCACCTGGTCGAATGC
>DASPLZ010000335.1:0-3978 GCA_035627295.1 Phenylobacterium sp.
GGTGGGAGTTGGCGCCGTACAGGCACTCCAGGTGCACGCAGGCGCCCGCGTTCATGGCGAAGGCGTGGTGGAACTCCTTGAAGAGCTCGGTGTCCATCTCGCCGACCTTCGGGCGGGCGAACTCGACCTTCCAGATCAGATAGGGCCGGTTGGAGAGATCGAGGGCGCAGCGGGTCAGGGTCTCGTCCATCGGGATATAGGCGTGGCCGAAGCGGCGGACGCCCTTGAAGCCGTCCAGCGCCTTGTTGATCGCCTGGCCGAGCACGATTCCGGTGTCCTCCACCGTGTGGTGCATGTCGATGTGCAGGTCGCCCTTGGTCTCGACCTCCAGGTCGATGCCGCCGTGCCGGGCGAAGCTCTCCAGCATATGGTCGAAAAAGCCGACGCCGGTGGAGATCCTGGAGACGCCGGTCCCGTCCAGATCGACGCGCACGCGGATCTGGGTCTCCTTGGTGTTGCGGACGACTTCGGCGGTGCGCGACATCAGACCAGTCCTTCCCGCGCCGCCAGGTCCTTCAGCGAGACCAGCGGGCGCGGCCCGTAGTGCGAGATCACCTCCGACGCCGCCAGCGAGCCCAGCCGGCCGCAGACCTCCAGCGGCCGGCCGCGGGCGAGGCCGAACATGAACCCGGCGGCGTATTGGTCGCCGGCGCCGGTGGTGTCCACGACTTTCTGCACCGGGTAGGCCGGGACGACGGCCGTCTTCGCGCCGGAATACATCACCGAACCCTTCTCCGAACGGGTGACGGCGGCCATCGGCGCGCGTTCGCGCAGCAGAGCCACGGCCTCGTCGAAGTCATCGGTCTGGAAGAGGCTGCTCACCTCCGCGGCGTTGGCGAAGACCAGGTCCACCTGGTCGGTGATGAATTCCATCAGCGCCTCGCGGTGGCGCTCGACCACGAAGCTGTCGGAAAGGGTGATGGCGATCAGCCGGTCGGAGGCGCGCGCCAGGCCCGCGGCCTTGGCGAAGGCCTTTCGGGCCTCCGAGGGGTCGAAGAGGTAGCCTTCCAGATAGACGATGGCCGCCCCCTCCACGATCGCCGGGTCCACATCCGCCGGCGTCAGTTCCACCGAGGCGCCGAGGAAGGTGCACATGGTGCGCTCGCCGTCGGGCAGGACGTTGATCAGGCTCTTGGCGGTGGCCGGCCCGCCGACCAGCGGCGGCACGTCGAAGCGGGCGCCGATGGCGCGCATGTCATGGGTGAAGACCTCGCCCAGCTGGTCGTCCGCCACCTTGCCGATGTAGGCCGCGCGGCCGCCCAGGCTGGCGACGCCGGCGATGGTGTTGCCCGCCGAGCCCCCCGAGGTCTCCAGGCCCGGCGCCATGGCCTCGTAGAGCGCCGCGCTCTCGGCTTCGTTCACCAGCATCATCGCCCCGCGCTCGAGCCGGCGTGCGGCGAGGAAAGCCTCGTCGCAGGGCGCGATCACGTCGACGATGGCGTTGCCGATGGCGGCGACGTCGTAGGCGGCGGTCATCCAAGAGTCCTTGTGCGGCGGCGGCTGGGCCGCAGTATAGGAAAGCCGGGTAAACGAGAAGGCGGGGGCTTTCCAATGACGCTGCAGGATGCGTCCAACATCGCCCAGGTGATCAGCGCGGTCGCCGTGGTGGTCTCGCTGATCTACGTCGGCCTGGAGATCCGCTACAACAGCGACGAGATGCGCATCTCCACGCAGCAGGCGCAGGCGGATGCGGCGACCGGCTATCTCCTGCCGCTGGGCCTGGACCCGATGCTCGGCCAGATCGTCGAGCGCCAGATGGCCGGCCAGGTCAATCCGATCGATGAGCTGCGCCTGACGTTCATCTTCAACGCCGTCTTCGCCCAGTTCCAGGCCGGCTGGGAGGCGGCGTGCACCAAGGGTCGCTCGCTGCGGCCCTGGTGGACCTATCAGGAAAAGGCGATGACCGCCTGGCTCCGCTCGCCGCCGGTGCAGGCCTGGTGGAGCCGCGACCGGGATTATTTCGCCGACGGCTTCCGCGCCCTGGTGGACGGCAAGCTCGCCGCGATCCTGGCCAATCCGCCCGGCCCGCCGCCCGCCGCGCCGGCGCCGAAGCCCGAAACGGCCGCGCCGCCGCCGACCCCGCCGGAGCCGGCCGCCTAGCCGCCCATGAAGAGCTCCCGCGAGGGGCAGAGGTCGGCGATCAGGCACTCCGGGCACCTGGGCTTCCTCGCCACGCAGACGTAGCGGCCGTGCAGGATCAGCCAATGGTGGGCGCGTGTCCGCCACGGGCCCGGGACGATGCGCATCAGTTCAACCTCGACCTGGTCGGGCGTCCGGCCGGCGGAGAGCTTCAGGCGGTGGGAGACGCGGAAGACGTGGGTGTCCACCGCGATGGCCGGCTCGATGTCGAGTTCGTTCAGCACCACGCTGGCGGTCTTGCGGCCGACGCCGGGCAGCGCTTCCAGTTTCTCGCGCTCCAGCGGGACCTCGCCGCCGTACTGCTCGACCAGGATGCGGGACATGGCGATCAGCCGCTGGGCCTTGCCGCGGTAGAGGCCGATGGTCCGGATATAGGGGATGAGGCCGTCCTCGCCGAGGTCGAGCATCTTCTGCGGCGTGTCGGCGACGGCGAAGAGCTTCTCGGTGGCCTTGTTCACCGAAACGTCCGTCGCCTGGGCCGAGAGCGCCACGGCGCTGACCAGGGTGAAGGGGTTCTTGTAGTTCAGCTCGGTCTTCGGATGGGCGCTCGCCGCCTCGAAGCGGCGGAAGATCTCGTCGATGCGCGCCCGCTCCTTGGGCGGGAGGCGGCGGGGGGCGGGCTTGGCCATGGGCCCAGCTTCTGCCTTGAAACGCGGGGCCGAGGAAGGCGCGCGTCCCTGCGTGGTTCGAGACGCGGCTTTCGCCGCTCCTCACCATGACTAGGTTTTTGCTGACTTAGTCATCCTGAGGAGCCCGCGAAGCGGGCGTCTCGAAAGCCTGCCCTCGGGCTGGCGAAGCCAGACCCGTGGAGACGCACAGCCTCTCGCCAAGCGCCTGCGGCGGGCGTATGCGGATTCCCGATGGCCGAGCCGCTCTACATGGATGCGGAGATCACGCCCAACCGGTCGCTGTCGCGCACCGGCATGTTCGTCCTGCTCTGCCTGGTGGGGGCGGCCAACGGCATCGCCGGGACGGTGTTCTGGATGATGGGGGCCTGGCCGGCGCCGATCTTCCTGGGGCTCGACGTGCTGGCGCTCTGGTGGGCGTTCACGATCCACAACCGGGCGCTCCATCCTGAGCGGGTGCAGGTGACGCCGGCCGAGATCTGCGTGCTGCGCAAGGACCAGCAGGTCTGGCGCTCGCCCACCGCCTTCACCCGCGTGGCGCTGGAGCGGCGCGGGCCGGGCGATTCCCGGGTGCGCCTGTCGCTCTCGGGGAAGGCCATGACCATCGCCGCGGCGCTCAGCCCGGCCGAGCGCGTCGACTTCGCCAATGCGCTCGAGCGGGCCATCGCCGACGCGAGGCTCGGCGTCCTGCGCTGACTATTTCGGACCGGAAAGCTTGCCCTGCATCTGCATGCCCTTGACCACGGCGATCTTCGCCAGGTTCACGCCGGGGATGAACAGGTTGGCCGCCTCGGCCCCGATATCCAGCAGGAAGATCGGATCGGCCAGCTTGCCGAAGTGGCGCTCGAAGGTGGCGCCGTTCGTGCGGGTCTCGCCGGTGGCGGCGTCGAACTCGACCACCGCCTCCTTGCCCTGCCAGCGGTAGCGGAAGGCGTAGACCGGCCGGTAGTAGAGGTCGATGGCCTCCAGCCGCACGGTCTCCTGCAGCACCTTGTCGGCCTCGATGCGGGTGATCGCCTGGGCCAGCACCTCGCGGGTGAGGGTGGAGGCGCGCGCCTCCGGCGGCACCAGGATCGCCCCGCCCTCGACCTGGGCGTTGAGCGCGTCGGCGTCGACCACCTGGGCGTCGAACCCGAGGTAGGCGGTGAGCGTCGGCGTGATCTGCTTGGTCAGGCCGTCGTAGAGCCAGTCGCGGCGGGTCTCCTCGCGGCAG
>DASPLZ010000336.1:0-4047 GCA_035627295.1 Phenylobacterium sp.
AGCTCGGCCCCGGTCAATGCGCCGCCGCCGCTGCTGATTGAGGACGCCGCCCCGGTGGTCGCCGAGGCCGCGCCGGAGCCCGAGCCGGTCTACTTCGAGCCGGAACCGGCGATCGCCGCCTATGAGGTCGAGGAAACCGTCGCCGAGGCCGCCCCGGCCCAGCAGGCCGACCTCTCCTTCGACATCCCCGAGCTGGTCGCCGCCGACCCCTCGCCGGAGCCGGAAGTGCGCCGGATCGTCGACCCGATGGTGGACGAGGAAGCGCCGCTCTTCACCGACACCCACTATGCCGACGACCGCAAGCAGAAGGGCGGGTTCCTCAGCCTGTTCAGCGGCCGCCAGCGCCCGGCCCAGTCCGCGCCGGCCTTCCATCCCGCCCCGCAGGGCCGCACCGTCACCCCGACCCGGGGCGGCGCGCAGCCGGTCCAGCAGGTCGCCGAAGAGCCGGATTTCGACGACGCCGAGGATCTGGAAATCCCCTCCTTCCTCCGCCGCCTGGCGAACTAGTTTTCCGCTAATAGTACAGCGGCTTACCGCCCCTTCCTCGCTCCAGCGGGGGAGGGGCTTTCTACGTCATCAGGGCGTCGAGGATCCGGGAAACAAAGCGAAACAGAGCTTCATTTGCCGCATTGCAGCATGAAGCCTAAGTCCAGCTTAGGGCGTTTCCCGGCCAGACGGCCGCAGTGCAGGACGAGCGCGTGTCGCAACAAGCGTTTCAGAAGACCCTCGCCGCCCCCACGATCTTCGCGGGCGTAGGCGTGCATACCGGCGAGCACGTGCGCGTCTCGCTGCGTCCGGCCGCCGCCAACGCCGGGATCGTCTTCGTCCGCACCGACCTTTCCGGCGACAACCGCCTGCCGGCCCGCGGCGATCTTGTGGTCCAGACGCGCCTGGGCACCGTGCTCGGCAACGCCGCCGGCGCGACGGTCTCCACCGTCGAGCACCTGATGGCCGCCTTCGCCGCCCTCGGCGTCGACAACGCCGTGGTCGAGCTCGACGGGCCCGAGATGCCGATCATGGACGGCTCGGCCCAGCCGTTCATCGAGCTGATCGACCGCGTCGGCCTGCGAGACCAGGACGCGCCGCGCCGCTATATCGAAATCCTCGAGCCGATCGCCGTGATCGAGGACGACAAGGCCGCCATGCTGCTGCCCGCCGCCGGCGGCGGTTTCGAGCTCTCCTTCGAGATCGAGTTCGATTCGCAGGCGATCGGTCGCCAGAAGGTTGACCTCGCGATCACCGAACAATCCTTCCGCGACGAACTGGCCGACTGCCGCACCTTCGGCTTCGCCCATGAGGTCGAGGCCCTGCGGGCCGCCGGCCTCGCCCGCGGCGGTTCGATGGACAACTGCATCGTCATCGAGGGCGAGCGGGTGCTGAACCCCGAGGGCCTGCGCCGTCCCGACGAGTTCGTGCGCCACAAGGCGCTGGACGCGGTCGGCGACCTCTATCTGCTGGGCGCGCCGCTGATCGGCCGCTTCGAGGGCGTGAAGGCCGGCCACGGCCTCAATAACGCCGTCGTTCGGGCCTTGATGGCCAGGCCCTCCGCGTGGCGCTGGCATCCGCCGGCCGCCGACCTGGCCGAGGCGGTCTGACACGTTTGGCGCGCGCGGGCGCGTCGTGTAGAGATCACCGACTCTCCAGGGCGCGGGCGCGCATCGGATTTCGTTAGGGTGAACTCGGCCTTGCATCGGAAAACTTACGTAAGGGTGGTGCTGGTCGCCGGCGTCGCGGCCATCGCGCTGACCGGCTGCGCGGGCAAGAAGAAGCCGCGGCTTCAGTACGAGGAGCGCCCGGTCGAACTGCTCTACAACACCGGCGCCGACCGCCTGGACCGCCGCCAGTGGGACAACGCCGTCGCCTATTTCGAAGAGGTCGAGCGCCAGCACCCCTATTCGGAATGGTCGCGCCGGGCGATCCTGATGACCGCCTTCGCCCACTACCAGTCCAACGACTACGCCGAGGCGATCGCCGGGGCCGATCGGTTCATCCAGCTCTATCCGGGCAATCCGAACACGCCCTACGCCTTCTACCTGAAGGCCATCTGCTACTTCGAGCAGATCGTCGACGTCGGCCGCGACCAGGCCGCCACCGGCCAGGCTCTGGCGGCCCTGCGCGACGTGGTGCAGCGCTATCCCAACAGCGAATACGCCCAGGACGCGCGGCTGAAGATCGACATGGTCAACGACCAGCTGGCCGGCAAGGAGATGACGGTCGGCCGCTATTACCTGCGGAACAGCCAGCCGCTGGCCGCGGTCGGCCGCTTCCGTACGGTGATCGACCGCTACCAGACCACCAGCCACACGCCCGAAGCGCTCTACCGGCTGGTGGAAGCCTATCTGACGCTGGGCCTGGTCGGGGAAGCCACCCGCAACGGCGCGGTGCTGGGCTACAACTACCCGGGCGATGTGTGGTACCGCGACGCCTACCAGCTCCTGACCGACAAGGGCCTGCGTCCGGCCGTGGAGCCGACCGCGACCGGTCAGCGCCGCGGCGTGCTGCACCGCCTGGGCCTGCGCCGCGACAAGTCGACCACCCTGGCCCCGCCGGCCGAGGCTCCCGCCGCGCCGGACGCGGCCACCTCGACCTCCGCCACGCCGCCGGCGGAAACGCCCGCCAACCCGCAGTAGGCGCGTGCGCGGGGGCTTTTCGAGCCCGCCGAATTTGACGATGGTCGCGCCATGCTGATCGGGCTGTGGATCCGCGACGTGGTGCTGATCGAGGCGCTGGACCTGGCGGTCGGGCCTGGCCTCACCGCGCTCACCGGCGAGACGGGCGCCGGCAAGTCGATCATTCTGGACAGCCTGGGCCTGGCCACAGGCGCGCGGGCCGACGCCGGCCTCGTGCGGCGCGGCGCAGGTCAGGCGGCGGTCACCGCCGTCTTCGCGCCGGCCCCCAGCCACGCGGTCTGGGAGGTGCTGGAGGAGAAGGGCCTCTCCTTCGCCCGCGACGAGGACCTGACGCTGCGCCGCACCCTGGCCGCAGACGGCCGCAGCCGCGCCTTCGTCAACGACCAACCGGCCAGCGCCGGGGTGCTGCGCGAGATCGCCGGCCATCTGGTCGAGGTGCATGGCCAGCACGAGACGGTCGGCCTGCTGGACGCCCGCACCCACCGTGGCCTGCTCGACAACTTCGGCGGCCTGGGCGCGGACCTCGCCGCGGTCTCGGCCGCCTGGACGGCCTGGCGCGCCGCCGAGACCCGCAGAGCCGACCTCGCCGAAGAGGTGGGCCGCGCCGCCGCCGAGGCCGAGGAACTGACCGACCGGCTGGCCGACCTGGACCGCCTGGCCGCGCGGCACGGCGAGGAGACTAGGCTCGCCGACGAGCGGGCCCTGCTGGGCGCGGCCGAGCGCACGCTCGCCGACATCGCCGCCGCCCGCGAGGCGCTGGGCGGCGACACGGTGGTCAACCGCCTGGCCAAGGCCGCCCGCGCGCTCGAGCACGCCCTCGACCGGGCCATCAAGGCGGGCGCGACCGAGGAGACCCCCGCCGTCCAGCGCATCATGGCCGCCGCCCAGGCGGTGGAACGGGCGTTGGTCGAGTGCCACGACATCGAGCCGGCCATCGACGCGGCGGCCCGCGCCTTCGACTTCGACTCCGGCCAGCTGGAGAAGACCGAAGAGCGGCTTTTCGAGCTACGCGCCGCGGCCCGCCGGCTGAACGTGCTGGTGGACGACCTGCCGGCGGTGCGGGTGGCCACCGCCGAGCGGCTGGCCCTGATCGAGGACGGTGAGGCGGCTATGCGCGAGGCCATAGCGGCGGCCGAGGCGGCGCGCGCGGACTATGACGCCAGGGCCGCGGCGCTCAGCGCCGCGCGGGCGGCGGCGGGCGCCCGGCTGGCCGTGGCGGTGGCCGGGGAACTTGCGCCGCTCAAGCTTGAGAAGGCCCGCTTCGAGGTCTCCGTCGAGCCTGAGCCGGAGGACCGCGCCGGGCCGCAGGGCCGCGACCGGGTGCGCTTCCAGATCGCCACCGTGCCTGGGGCGCCGCTGGCGGACCTAGGGGCCATCGCCTCGGGCGGCGAGCTGGCGCGGCTGGCGCTTGCGCTGA
>DASPLZ010000337.1:0-2775 GCA_035627295.1 Phenylobacterium sp.
CTGGCCGAACTCGATGTGCTTGCAGAGCACGGTCACCGCCCCGTCCGCGCCGACCTTGATGAACGGGCCGAAGGGGCCGACCGGGGTGTCGGCGCCCAGGCTCATGATGTTCGGCAGCATCTCCGCCGGCGAGCAGCCGACCAGCAGCGCCCCGCCCGCCGCCGCCCCGGCGACGATCACCTCGCGGCGGGTGGCGCCGTCCTCGGTTTGCAACATCCGGCTCATGCGGTGGTCTCCGCCGGGGCGGGCGCAGCGGCGGCGTCCTTGATGGCCGCGCGGATGCGCTGGTAGGCGCCGCAGCGGCAGATGTTGCCGCTCATCGCCTCGTCGATGGCCGCATCGTCGGGCTTGGGCGTCGTGGTCAGCAGCGCCACCGCCGACATGATCTGGCCCGACTGGCAGTAGCCGCACTGCGGCACGTCGTGGCGCACCCAGGCCTGCTGCACCGGATGGGTCCCCCCCAGGCCCTCGATGGTCGAGATCGCCTGGCCCTGCAGGCCCTCGATCGGCATGGCGCAGGACCGGATCGGCGTCCCGTTCGCCAGGACGGTGCAGGCGCCGCACTGAGCCACGCCGCAGCCGTACTTCGTGCCGGTGAGGCCGAGCTCGTCGCGCAGCACCCAGAGGAGCGGCGTGTCCGGCGCGGCGGCGACGTTCACCGGCCGGCCGTTGATCTGAAGGGTGATCGCCATCTCGCCTCCCCGACGCGGGCGTTTCGATCCTAACAGTGTTCACACTGTTCCGCCCTTGAGACAAGCCCGCCCTCGCGCCTGCGGCGAAGGCGCAAGACAGGCGCGGGCGGATCGCCTATCGAAGCGGCCATGGACGCCTTTCCCGCCTTCCTGCCGCTCAAGGGCCGCACGGTGGTGATCGCCGGGGCCGGCGACATGGCCGAGGCCAAGGCGCGCCTGTTCGACGGCTCCCCCGCCACCGTGAAGCGGCTGACCGCGCCGGAGGCCTTCCTCCCGGCCGCCTACGCCGGGGCGGTGGCGGCCTTCGTGGCCTCGGACGACGCCCTGTTCATCCAGCAGGCGGTCGCGGCGGCGCGTTCGGCCCATGTGCTCTTGAACGTCGTCGACCACACCGATCTCTGCGATTTCTACACGCCCGCCGTGGTCGATCGCGGCGAGGTGGTGGCGGCGATCGGCACGGCCGGGGCCTCGCCGATGCTGGCGGCCCTCTTGCGCAACGACATCGAGACCCATGTGCCGGAGGGCGCCGGCCGCGTGGCCGCCCTGTTGCGCAATCGCCGAGAGGCGGTGCGCGAGGCCTATCCCGAGCTTCACGAACGCCGCGCCTTCCTGCGCGCGGCGCTTTCCGGGCCGGCCGCTCAGGCGGCGATGGCCGGGGACATGGAGGCCGCCGACCGGCTGCTGAGCGAGGCCCTGGCGACCCGCGCCGACGTGCGGGGCGCCGTGCGCTTCGTGGCCGGGCGCGGGCCGGCCGACCTCCTGACCCTGCGCGCGATCCGGGCGCTGGGCGCGGCCGATGTGCTGGCCCCCGACGAGGACGCCGATCCCGAGGTGCTGCGCATGGCCCGCCGGGACGCGGTCTGGCGGAAGGGCGAGGACGCGGCCATCGACAGGCTGATCGCCCTCGCCCAGGAGGGTCGCCAGGTGGTCCGCGTGGTGACCGGCGCCCTGTCGCCCGAGGACGGCCGGCGGCTGGCGGCCTCCGGCGTGGCGGTCGAGGTGCTGCTGGCGGCGCCCGAGACGTGACGGCGCTGACGGCCGAGGACTGGCAGGCGATCCTCCTGTCGCTGAAGGTCGCCGCCGTCGCCACCCTGGCCGCCCTGCCGTTCGCCTTCCTGGCCGCCCTGGCGCTGGTGCGCGGGCGGTTCGCCGGACGGGTGGTGCTGGATTCGTTGGTTACTCTCCCATTGGTCCTGCCGCCGGTGGCGACGGGTTATGTGCTGCTCCTCCTGTTCGGGCGACGCGGCCCCATCGGTTCCCTGCTCGAGAAGGCCGGCGTCGTCTTCGCCTTCGACTGGACCGGCGCGGCCCTGGCGGCGGCGATCATGGCCTTCCCGCTGATGGTGCGGCCGATCCGGGTGGCGCTGGAGGCCATCGACCGCGAGGTGGACGAGGCGGCGACCACGCTGGGCGCCGCGCGCTGGGTGCGGCTTTTGCGGATCACCCTGCCGCTGACCTTCCCCGGCCTGGCGGCGGCGGCGATCCTCGGCTTCGCCAAGGCGCTGGGCGAGTTCGGGGCGACCATCACCTTCGTGGCGGCGATCCCCGGCGAGACCCTCACCCTGCCCTCGGCCATCTATGGGGCGGTGCAGACGCCGGGCGCGGAGGGGCGGGCCCTGATGCTCTGCGTGGCGGCGGCCGTGCTGGCGGTGGTGGCCGTGGTGGCGTCCGACGCGGTCGGCCGGCTGGCCCTGCGGGTGGCCAGGGGCGGGCGCTAGAGCGGCTTGACGAAGAACACCTCCGGCGTCGGCTGCAGGTGGCCGAAGGTCAGCTCGCCGCTTTCCGCGAAACCGTTGCGGCGGTGCCAGGCCTGGGGATGGGGCTCGTCGCTCATGCTGGAGGTGATCAGGAGTTCTGCGCCCTGCGCGCGCATGGCCGCCTCCCAGACGGCGAGCATGCGGCTGCCGATCCCGCTCTGGCGGCGGTCGGCGCGGACCATGATCAGTTCCATGTAGGGCATGGTCCGCCAGAACCAGGTGAAGCGGAGAAAGCCGACGATATCCCCGGCCTCGCGGGCCACGACGTATTCGCCAGCCGCCACGCAGCGTTCGACCCAGGCCGGATCGATGTGGGAGTCGAGCGC
>DASPLZ010000338.1:0-2147 GCA_035627295.1 Phenylobacterium sp.
AACGACGCGCCGGTGGCGGACGACGAGGTGGTGGGCGACATCGCCGAGGACAGCGGGCCGCTGGTGATCGACGCCAGCGTGCTGCTGAGCGGCGACACCGACGTCGACGGCGACACCCTGACGGTCACTTCGGTGACCGCCGTGATGGGCGGTGCGGTCTCGCTCTCGGGTTCGACCATCACCTTCACGCCGCTGGCCGACTACTATGGTCCGGCCTCCTTCACCTACACGGTGTCGGACGGCAATGGCGGCACGGACACGGCGACGGCGAGCTTCAACATCACGCCGGTCGACAACGACGATCCCGCCTTCGACGCCGACAGCGCCAGCGTCTCGGTGGCCGAGAACACCACCGCGGTGGGCGCCTTCGTCGCCGAGGATCCGGACCAGACCGGCCCGATCTACTCGCTGAGCGGGGTCAACGCCGCCTACTTCACCATCAACTCCGCCACCGGTGAGCTGAGCTTCATCAACGCGCCCGACTACGAGGCCCTGACGGTCAACCCGCTCTATGTGACGGTGATCGCCACCGACGCGGACAACAACCTGGTCACCGACCAGATCGACGTCACCGTCACGGTCACCAATGTGGCCGAGCCGGGCGATGACCAGCCGCCGGAGGAAGAGCCGGAAGAGCCCCCGCCGAACCCGAACCCGGGCGGCGAGGAGCCGGATCCGCTGGTGCTGCTGGACGATGCGTTCCGCAACATCATGCGCTACGAGGTCGACACCAAGTACCGGCCGCTGGTCGACGCCCTGGCCGAGCAGGTCACCGACGGCGACATGACGCTGGACGAGGCCATCGGCGAGATCGTCGACTGGGCTGACGGCACCACCGCGGTGGCGACGCTGGCCTATCAGTTCTTCGGCGACGCGGTGCCGACCGCGGCGGGCCTGGACTGGCTGGTGGCGCCCGACGGGCCCAACCCCAACAGCCTGAACGAGGACTACTACGCCTCCTTCAGCCTCGACAGCCGCTTCATCAACTTCGCGGTCAACCTGGGCAAGCAGGGCACCACCGGCCAGGCCTTCGCGCTCGAGTACGGCGCCATGAGCGTCGACGACGCGGCCAAGGCGATCTACCTGGAGATCTTCGGCTTCGCCGCCGACCAGGCCAAGATCGACGCGCTGATGGACGGTCAGGTGTCCAACGGCCTGGGCGGGACCATGACCCGCGAGGCCTATCTGCGCAGCATCAGCGGCGGGGACGACCTGGGCCTGAAGGCGGCCTTCGCCGGCTGGCTGCTCTCCTATGCGGCCACCGCCGACGAGGGCGTCTACGCCGACGCCAACGAGGCCTTCCTGATGGATATCGCCGACGGCGGCACCTACAACGTCGACATCGTCGGCGTCTACGCCGAGGGCTAAAGCTCAAAGCTTCTAAGGGCGACTTCAAGCGCCGGTCCCTCACCGAGGGGCCGGCGCTTTTCTTATGCGGCTCAGCTCAGAAGCTGCTGGGCCAGGGCCTGCAGGGGCGCGGGCAGCGGGTACATGTGCCGGTACTGCAGGATCTGCTTAGCGATCAGCTTCAGGCGGGATTCGAAGGCCAGGTTCGGCAGGCTGCCGAGCAGCGGACGGTTGAATGGCTCGATGTCGCTGCGCTGGAATTCCAGCGCCATGCTCATGCGCGGGGCCTCAGCGAAGGGGCTGGACTGGGCGCCCCAGTGCAGCACGGCCTGGTTCCAGCAGAGGTACTGGCCGGGCGCCGCGGGCAGGGCGCGGATCGAGGGATAGTCGATCCGCCAGTTCTTCTCGTCGGCGGTGTTGTAGACCGGGTCGCGGTTGGCCGGCAGGATGTACATGCAGCCGTTCTGTGGCGTGGCCGGGGTGAGCGGGATCCACATCGTCAGCGACAGGGGCGCAGCGTCCGGGCCCAGGGCGTTGCGCCCCTTGTCGCGGTGCGGGCGCCAGCCGGCCTGGCCGGCGGCCGGATCGATCCGCCAGGCCCAGAAGTCCGGCAGGACCTGGTAGTCGGCGCCCAGGAAGGTCGAGAGCATGGCGTGCTGGCGGAAGAAGGCCAGCCAGGCCTCATCGAACAGGAAGATGAAGACGGGGGGCAGGCCGCGTTCGCGCAGGCGCTCGATCGCCGCCGACAGCGCCGCGGCGATGCCGGCGAGGGCGGGATCGGTCTCCTGGAAATAGCCCTC
>DASPLZ010000339.1:0-2159 GCA_035627295.1 Phenylobacterium sp.
GAGGTCGAGAAGACCCTCGACCGCGACCACTTCATGAGCGCCGAAGAGGCCAAGGCCTGGGGCCTGATCGACAACATCCAGGAAGCGCGCGTCGACACCGACGCGGCTTAGGCGCGTGCCCTTCGCGGTGGTCACCGGCGCGGGCAGCGGCATCGGCCGCGCCTCCGCGATCCGGCTGGCCCGCGAGGGGTTCGAGGTCTGCGTGCTCGACCGCTCGGCCGACGCCGTGGCCGCTGCGGCGTCGGCGGTGAGCGAGGCGGGCAGGGCGGTGGTGCCGGGGGTGGCGGATGTCTCCGACCGGGCGGCGGTGGATGCGGCGCTGGCCGGCGTCGCCAGCGTCGACCTCTTGGTCAACAACGCCGGCGTCTTCTTCGAAAAGCCCTTCGAGGAACTGACCGACGAGGACTTCCGGCGCACCTACGATATCAATGTGATCGGCGCGGTGAACGTCACCCAAGCCTGCCTGCCGCGCATGCCGGACCGCAGCCGGATCATCAACATCGCCTCGCGCGCCTATCTCGGCACGAGGAACCAGGCGCACTACGTGGCCACCAAGGCGGCGCTGGTGAGCCTGACCCGCACGTTGGCGCAGGAACTCAGCCCGCGCGCCATCGCCGTCAACGCCATAGCCCCAGGCATGGTCCTGACGGGGCTGTTCGACGGCTATTCGAAGGACGCGGTGGCGAGGTTCGCCTCGCATTATCCCCGCGGCGAGGTGGCGACGCCGGAGGACATCGCCCAGGTGGTGGCCTTCTTCGCGGCGCCGCAGACCCGCTTCATCACCGGCCAGACCCTGATCGTCGACGGCGGCCGCTCGGTGGGCGTCGCGCCGGCTTAGAGTCCCGTCCGCGGAACGGCTTTGCGTCCTTCGAGACGCCCGCTTCGCGGGCCCTCAGGATGACGAAGTCAGCACAAACCTAGTCATGGTGAGGAGCGGCGAAGCCGCGTCTCGAACCACGCATGGCCTAGCGGCGTCGAGCCCGCCGCCAGCTTCGGAGGGCGACGCAGCGTCAGCATTGCCAGCGGCGCGATCTTTCCGGCATGTGCGCGCCAACGGGCCAGAGCCAAGCTCGCCCAGAGGCGAACATCAGGGGAGAGAAACGATGTTCTCGCACATCATGGTCGGCACCAACGACCTGCAGAGGTCCAAGGTCTTTTACGACGCGCTGCTCGGTACGCTGGGCGTGCCGCCGTCCTTCGTCGACGGGCATCGCATGTTCTACATGACGCCGCAGGGCGTGTTCGCCGTCTCCGAGCCGATCGACGGCCAGCCGGCGACCCACGCCAACGGCGGCACCATCGGCTTCGCCTGTTCCTCGCCCGAGCAGGCCGACGCCTGGCACGCGGCGGGCGTGGCCAACGGCGGGACCTCGATCGAGGAGCCGCCGGGCCTGCGCGAAGGCGGCATGGGCAAGCTCTATCTCGCCTACCTGCGCGACCCGGACGGCAACAAGCTCTGCGCCCTGCACCGCATGTGAGCTAGAGGCGCGCGCGGGTCAGCTCGACCAGCCCGGGCCAGGCGGCTTCGTCCGTGACGTCGATCCGGTCGAAGTCGCCGCCGGGTTCGCGCAGGTCGGCGAACAGGCCCTTCGGGTCCTCGTGGAAATGCAGGAAGGACTTGCCGCGGCGATAGAAGACGCCGCGGCTCTTCTCGTTCAGGCCGTCGAGTTTCCGCAGGTCGCGCAGCAGGGGCTCCAGCCGGTCCAGCGCTTCGGTGCGGGCGTGGCGCACGGCTAGACGATCTCCGGATACTGGTCCGGGCGGGCCAGGTAGTAGTCGATGGCGGGCGTCCCATCCGGCGCCTCGACCGCGGCGTTGTACACCCGCTCGTCGAAGCCTCCGCGCGCGGCGCGCTTCTTCAGCCGCAGGTCTTCGATTTCGCCCGCCGTTATCCCGGCCGCGGCGGCCAGGGCGGCGACCACCTCGGCGAGGTCCGCCAGTTCCTCGATCAGTTCGGCGCGATCCGCGCTCGCCGCCGCCTCGCCCGCCTCCTCGACGAGCTTCTCCTTGAGGCTGGCGATGAATTCCGCGGTCTCAAGGCGCCGGTCGAAGACGGCCAGGCCCTGGGCGCGCATGATCTGCGGCAGCCGGTCGCGGATCAGTTTCTCGACGCGGAAGCGCCGGACGGCCATCAGGGACGGCCCGAGAAGATGCGATAG
>DASPLZ010000340.1:0-3009 GCA_035627295.1 Phenylobacterium sp.
CCACTGATGCAGGCCTGCGCTCAGGGCACTCACTTTCCGACCGCCAAGTTTGTGGTTCGTAAGGCAGGCGATAAGCCGCTTGAATACCTCGTCTATGAGATCGAAGACATGATCGTCACCTCGGTCTCTACCGGCGGCAGCGGTGGTGAGGATCGGTTGACCGAGACCATCTCGATCAATTTTGCGCAGATCAAGATGAAGTACGTCGAACAACTCGAAACCGGCGACGCCGGTGGCGACTCGGGCTTCGGCTACAACATGAAGAAGAACGAGCCGGTCGCGCCCTAAGGCCGAAAGCTGAGGGCGCCGGCATGGCCGATGCGGATGAACGGCTGCAGGCCGGCGACCTCGACGGCGCCCGCGCGGCGCTGATCGAGACGGTGAAGCGCGCGCCCTCCGACCAGGGCGCGCGCATGTTCCTCTTCCAGCTGCAATGTCTGCTGGGCGAGTGGGACAAGGCCCAGGCGCAGCTGCGGGCGCTCGCCCAGCTCTCGCCCGAAGCCCAGATGCTGGCGGTGACTTACAACATGGCCATCGACGCCGAACGGGTGCGCGAGGCCGCTTTCGCCGGCCAGACGCAGCCGGCGCTGCTGGTCGGCTCCTCGCCCTGGGCCGGCGATCTCGCCGCCGCCCTCGGCGCCCAGGCGCAGGGCCGCTTCGACGAGGCCGAGGAGCGCCGCGCCAGGGCCTTCGAGGCCGCCCCCGACACGCCCGGGGAGCTCGACGGCGCCCGTTTCGACTGGATCGCCGACGCCGACGCGCGCTTCGGCCCGGCCCTGGAGGCGATCGTCTCCGGCCAGTGGGGTCTTCTACCGTTCGACGCCATCTCCAGCATCAAGACCGAAGGCGTGGTGGACCTGCGCGACCTGGTCTGGCTGCCGGTGCAGCTGGCCTTCAAATCTGGCCAGTCGGTCGCCGCCTTCCTGCCGACCCGGTACCCCGGCGCGCACCTGGAGGACGATCCGGCCCTGAAGCTCGCCCGCAGCACCCTGTGGCGGGACGAGCCCTGGGGCCAGGCCGGCGCCGGCCAGCACCTCCTGGCCTTGAGCGACGACAGCGAGGTCGGCCTGGCCGGTCTGCGCAACCTGACCTTCAGCTGACCGATGGCCGCCGCCCGCCTCAATCCGACGCTGTTCGACAAGCTGGTGAGCGACCTCGACCTGGAAGGCCTTCGCGAACAGGAGGGGGCGGCCCAGATCGCGGATTTCCGCTCCAACCTGCGCTTCTACACCGTGCCCAAGATCGAGCGGTTCAACGAGCGGGCGCTGAAGAACACCGTGCGCCGCGAGATGAACTGGCTGCTCAACACCACCAACCTGGCCGCCACCACCGACCTCGACCCCTTCCCGCAGATCAAGACCTCGGTGCTCAACTTCGGCGTCCCCGACCTGGCGGGCAAGGCGCTGACCCGCACCGTGGTGCAGGGCCGCGCCCGCGAAATCCGCGAGGCGATCGTCGCCTTCGAGCCGCGCATGAGCCCGCAGGACCTGGAGGTCGAGCCGCTGATGTCCACCGACCGCGTCAATGCGGTCACCTATGTGATCCGCGGCGACATCACCGCCGCCGTCGAGGCGATGCCGGTGGAGTTCAAGACCGACGTGGAGCTGGACACCGCCACGGTCGTCGTCCGGGAGTAGGCCGGTGGATCCGCGCCTGCTCAGCGCCTACAACGAGGAACTCACCTATCTGCGCGAGACCGCGCGCGAGTTCGGCGAGGAGCACGAGGACGTCGCCGGGCGCCTCGGCCTGAAGACCCCCACCGATCCCGACCCCTACGTCGAGCGGTTGCTCGAGGGCGTCGCCTTCCTCGGCGCGCGGGTGAAGCTGAAGCTGCAGGACCAGTTTCCGGACTTCACCCAGCACCTGCTGAACGCCATCCAGCCGCACTATCTGGCCCCGACGCCCTCGATGTGCATCGTCGGCTTCGAGCCGCAGGAAGGCGATCCGGCGGTGATCGAGGGTTACAAGGTCCCGCGCCTCACCGAGCTGGAGGCGATCGCCGCCGACCAGGACGGGGCGACGGTCACCTTCCGCACCGGCCACGACGTCACCCTCTGGCCGCTGAAGATCGTCGAGGCCGAGTACCTGGGCAGCCGCGCGGCGGTGGCGCCCTACGCCGCCGTCGCCAATGTTCGCGCCGAGGCGGGCCTTCGCCTGCGCTTCGCGGCCACCGGCGGCGCCAGCCTGAGCCAGCTCGACCCGCCCAGCCTGCCGATCTATCTGGCCGGCTCCGAGGCCATCCCCGGCGAGCTCTATCGCCAGATCGCCGGCGAGACCCTGGCCGTCATCGCCCGCTCCGCGGACTCGGCCTCCGGCGCGGAGGGCTGGATCAAGCTGCCCGCGCCGGAGCAGCACGGCTTCGAGCAGGACTGCGCGCTGCTTCCCACCGAGCTGCGCTCGTTCCGCGGCTACCGGCTGCTCAGCGAATATTTCGCCTGCCCCGAGCGGTTCCTGTTCATCCGCCTGATGGAGCTCGGCCGCGCCTTCGCCGCCAGCCCCGAGGCCTGCGACGTGGTGCTGCTGTTCAGCCGCTCGACGCCGGTGCTGCCGGGCGCGGTGTTCCCGTCGAACTTCCGCCTCTTCGCCGCCCCGGCCATCAACCTCTTCGAGAAGCAGCTCGGCCGCGTGCCGCTGAACCGCTACGACCACGAGCATCTGGTGATGCCGGACCGCATGCGGCCTCTGGACTTCGAGGTCTACCGCATCCTCGAGGTGACGGCCTTTTCGGAGTCCAACACCCACCCGCGCCCGGTGGCGCCGCTCTACGCCTTCGGCGCCCTGCTCTACGACTGGCGCGAGGCGCTCTTCTATGTCCCGCGCCTGCGGCATCGGCGGCTCTCGACCAAGGAGCAGCGCCTGCGCCGGCGCACCGACTACCTGGGCACCGAGACCTGGATCAGCCTGACCGCGCCGGGGGAGGCGACGCGGCTGGACGATGTCCATGAGCTGGCGGTGCGCGCCCTGGTCACCAACCGCGAGCTGCCCGAACTGCTGCGCTTCTCGGGCGAC